>CAMWUR010000097.1 GCA_947177485.1 uncultured Helicobacter sp. | reverse complement strand
TAAAACTTTTTCTTATTCACATCTTCAAGAATATCATCAGCGATTTTATTCACGACTTTGGTGATATTGTCTGTGTTTTTGGCGATATTGACATTATCCTGTGTGATTCCATTCACATGTGCAATCGTCTCGTTGATTTGGCTAATCCCTTCTGTTTGCGTCTTAATCGATTCGCTCATTTCGTTGATTCCTTGCACCAAAACATTCACGTTTGCTTCAATCTCGCTCAAGCTCTTGCTCGTACGTTCAGCGAGCTTGCGCACCTCGTCTGCCACAACAGCAAATCCGCGCCCATGCTCACCTGCGCGTGCTGCTTCAATCGCGGCATTGAGTGCGAGAAGGTTTGTTTGGTCGGCGATGTCTTTGATGACAATGACAATATTCTTAATATCTTCTGCTTGTCTTGTAACCTCTGTTGTCTTGTCGGAAACATTCTGCATTGATGAGGTGATTTCTTCGATTGTCGAAGCTGATTGTCCCAAAGCCTCTGCCTGACTTGCACCACCTTCAAGGAGCTTGTTCATCGAGAGTTGCAGCTCATCGGTTTGTTTGACTAAATCTTTGGCATAATTGCTCGAGGAAACGAGCATTTGTTTGATTTCTTCACCTAAAATGTTAGTTGTTACTTCAACACTTCCTTGTGCATTGGGAATCTCTGTTGTGAAGTCAAGCATTTTATAGGATTCAAAGACATCATGAATTGTATTCATATTGGAACCAATTTTATTCTGCAACACATCAAGCATACGATTGAGTACATTTTTGAGCTCAAGCAATTGCGGATTGTAGGGATTCTCAACAATCCTTGCCGTCAAATCCCCGTTTTCTATGGCTTGGACAGTATTTGTCGATTGTGTGATAGCAACAATATCTTGTTTCAATCCCGCGGCGGTTTTTTCGATATTTTGATTCATCGCTTTTGCCATTGCTCCAAATTCATCATTTGAAGAGATGTCTATTCTACTCGGGGCTTGTTCAGATTCATGGTTAATATAGGCAAAAACGATGTTCAAGCCTTCTTGAATCATACCAAGAGGGCGCAAAGAACGAGAAATGAGGAAAGCAATCAGAATGAGCGCACACATAATGGCAGCAATGCTCATGATACCTTGTTGCGCAAGTGTAGTGTGGATTGCCTGTGTGTAGGTGCTATTTTGTGTAATCGAGCAAACGCGAAATTCCGGGTTTGATGTTGTGGTGCACATGATAGCCTGTGTCTCGCCCTCTCCGTCTTGCGTGTAAAAGAGTGCATTTGTCTCGAGCAGTTTCGGATTTGCTCGAATCGTATTTGCGATATTTTGACTCAATGTGTTGGTTGTCAGCATTCTATCGATTTGTTCATGGAGCAATATCACGCCTTCTGGATTATAGATTCCAACATACGAACTTTCTGTTTGTCCAAGAGAGAGAACGATTTTAGCGAGTTTTTCAAGATTGTATGCTCCCGCTACAACAGCAACGAGTTTGCCATTTTTTAGAATCGGCATAGAATAGAGAATAGAGACATGATTGGTTACAATCGAACGATGAATTTCAGTCGAGGCAAATGTCCGCACTTGCTCGGCGAGCTTATACCATGGTCGGCTTTTGCCATCAAATGTTTCAGGAAAATCTTTTGTTCGGTCTGATTTAAAAGTTGCATCATAATCCGCATAGTTTAAAAACATCACATCAAATCCATTTGTTTTTGCAGTCGATTCAAGGACATCATAAATTTTTTCGTCTGCTGTATGTGGAACATCTTTAAAAAAATCTGCCAACGATTCAATGGTAACTTGTCGCAAATCCCTTTGCATATCGAAGACTCGCGCCACATTCATCATTGTTTGTTTTTGGATTTCTTGTAGATAAATAAAATGGTCTTGTTTGGACAAAAAATAGCTTGTTGTATTGACAGCAAGAAGTATCAGAACAATCAAGATACCTATCGCTAATGTTAGCTTGGTTACAATAGAGAATCTCTTTTGACGCCTATCTTTCATTGTCTTTCCTTTATAAAATTTTTGTCAAACTCTTAATCCGCATCTTGCGCCATTCTAACACATCAAAGCTTAAGTTTTATTGATACATGACCTATGCGCGGGAAATGTCAAGTAAGCTTGCAGTTGTTTTTGTTAAAAATTAGGTATAATTTGTTAAGTAGACTCTCCCAAGAAAAGATTTTATGACACCCCGAATGCCCAAGCTGCAGAAATTTTTTGGAGGTGCACTTTAGTTGCACTTTTAGTGAGTGATTCTAAAGATAATGTGCGCTTGAAACTACATCTTCATTTATCAATCAGAGTCAACAAAAAACATCTCTTGTTGCTCCAGATTCTTCACTCGCTCACGCGAGTTTAGAATCACAAACTGCTTGGGATTTTGCAACGTTGAATTGCCACGCTCGCACGATATGTTCCACAATGCAATAGGACACCCCCACACCCCACCCACCTCAACCCACCCACTATCCACAGCCAACATCTACAAGCGGATTAATCCGCTTGTATTGCGAGGATATATCCTCGCAA
>CAMWUR010000096.1 GCA_947177485.1 uncultured Helicobacter sp. | reverse complement strand
GTCAAGCTCACTGGCGTTACTGGAATCGCGGATATTGCTACGATTTTGGTGTAGGGTAGAGTTGTTTGCGCGGAATCTGTGATGATTCTGCGCGAAGTGTTGCTCGCGAGCGCGGGCGGCAGCCGCATGAGTGCACGCATTGTGTCTATGGCGCGCCCCTGCGGGGGCGTAAAATATCGTTGCTTTGGGCAACAATAAAATTATTTTGAGGAGATACAATGGCAAACAGTACAGAAAAGACCTTCTTGGTGTCATTAAACTTACAAGAAAGTTGCAGTTGTAGGGCATTAGCAGAAGTTGACAAGCAGCTTTATGAGCATGCAAAAGGGAAAAATAAAAGCTATGCCTACAATACAATGGAGCTTCATAATAAGTGTTATATGGTCATTAAAATTTGGGCTGATAAAGACCATGAAGAATTACTCAAGAAAGCTATGAATCACGGTGAGTATTTGATTATTCCATGAATGTCAGATATTCATCTCTGGCTTGTAACGTAGATTATGGGCTATGAATAATGTCTTTGGGGACACAGAATCGGAGGCGTTGCGCCTCTGGGGCTTGCAGTTTGCAAGCGCCTCCGCTGGAGGGAATAACTTAATTTTAGGAGTTTTTTATGGAATTTTTTGATAATAGTGAATATACTTATTTGATAAGTGAGTTGTTGCATAACGCACATTATATAAAAAGATCCAACAGAGATAAGATAAGAGAACTTGGGGCGTATGCAGAAATATTGGTAAGAAAATTGTTGGATATTGGCAATGATTATCCAATCACATTGGGTCAAATAGAATGGGAATATAACAAGAAAAAACAGACACCTGCGGGTAACAAATTGCATGGTTTAGATGATGGGTTAAGAAAGAAATTGTTTGAAACAATTAAACGGATAGCACCTCTCAGAAATGAAGCAAGCCATACACAACATACAGAAAAATTTTCTGATGAAGAAGTGGCGGAAGTTGAGGATGCCATCTTGGATTTGTATGCTTTAATATTTATTCAATATTTTATGGATAATAAGGTGAGTCTAGAATCTCATAGCAAAGCAATATCTGGCTTTTCCTTGTTGCCGCCAATCATTAGGTATAAGACTTGGAAATATTTGTTTGAAAGAGACAAGAACAACATTCAGGTAGTAAGCAAATTGTATTTATCTATCATTAAAAGTTATGGCAGGGAAGCAGCGCTTGAGTGGCTAGACGAGAACGCTGAAACAATCAGGGCAATACCAGTTGAAAAAATACGCTTGGGTCAATATGATAATATGTATGATTTACTATTAAATGAGCTTGATAATCCTGATGTGCTGAAAAATGAAGGCGGAAAGATGTATAAAGATTTTGAGGAAGCTATTAAATTTTATGAAGCCTATAAAGAAAGCATACAAGATAATTCTGAAGAGATAAAAAAGTTTTGTTCGCTTATGGAGTTTGTTTACATTGGCAGGAAACCAAAATAAATGGGTTTGGCGATATAGGCTATCTTTTGTCATTTTGAAGCCTTTGGCTGAAGAATCTCGGCTTGCGAGAAGTCAAAGAGACATTTCGCTACGCTCAACATGACAATGGAGATGCGGTTTTAACCGCGCATAAAATCATGAATATGCTAAAGCCATGAATAAGTGCGACTAAAGTCGCACCTCCGATTTTATGGCAATTCCTTCCCCTCCCTCCCTTGCGAAGGGGGTTGGGGGTGGGTCATTGCGAGCGAGCACACGTGCGAGCGTGGCAATCAAACGTCATGGAATCTCAACACGGTTGATTGCTTCGCTAGCGCCCGCAATGACACAATAAGTGCGACTAAAGTCGCACCTCCGTAAAACCTAAAATCGCGCAAGACTTCAAGCCAAGCTTAAGAGGGTTTGCGATAATTCACCCCCACAATATCCGCGATATAATCAAACTCGTTTTCCTTGATTGTTCCATCAGCATTTGCAAGGTCGACAATCTCCGTTCCAAGCCCATTGTCTTTTGGTTTGAGCAGCCGAATCTCATCGAGGCAATTGCGGTCAATCATAAATGGAGAATGCGTGCTCACGATAAACAGAATGCCATTTTTTTGTGCAAGTTCTTTTAGATATTTGCGTAATCTTTTTTGTATTGGAACACTCAAATATTTTTCGACGTCGTCAATCAACACAATATCGCCCTTTTCCAAGCCATCGATTTGTTGAGCGAGACTAAAGACAAAATTAAAAAGCCTCTCAAATCCGTTTCCTTGTTTTGCAAGCGATAATGCTTGCTCACCCTTGTAAATCTCGAGTGCGAATTTATCGATGTCGATATTGAGCTCAAATCGATAGCTTTCTTTGCCATTTTCGCCATACAACATATTAAAATCTTGGTTAATCTGCATGAGCTTTTTCGTGATTCCGCCCCTAAAAAGTTTCGATTCTTTAATCTTGTCGGGCGTTGTCGAAAGG
This sequence comes from uncultured Helicobacter sp., assembly GCA_947177485.1. GTDB lineage: Bacteria > Campylobacterota > Campylobacteria > Campylobacterales > Helicobacteraceae > NHYN01. Next base: position 261 of record CAMWUR010000096.1, on the reverse strand, counting down.
TCATCATCACAAAATTGCGTTTCATCATAAAACACAATCTTTGGAACGCGGAGTTGCTCGCGTTTTGCGTCTGGAAGCTTTTGGAACGTATGGCGTTGCAAAAAAATGTTTTCATTGTCCCCAACTTTCATATAATCAGCATAATATTCTTGACGCAATTTTTCATCATTTTCAAGCCAGATAGTATGTCCATATTCCTTCACAACCGATGATTTAATAGGTTGTGAAAAGTCATTGATATAATCAACAAAATTTTGCTTC
>CAMWUR010000095.1 GCA_947177485.1 uncultured Helicobacter sp. | reverse complement strand
GGCTTATGAAAGTCGGCGAGACGAATCAAAAGATTCACGACACGATTTGGGAACACGACCTAAGACAAGAAAGACTAGAGCGCGAACGTGCCTTGCACGATATGCAGGTTGAGGCACATGAGCTGAAAATGCGCCGTGAGAATTTTCAGCAAGAGCAAAATGAGAAATATAGCTCGGCAGAAAGAGAAGCAGGAATTGCGAACACGAGGGCAAACACATGGAATACGAGCGAGAATGCACAAATGACAAAAACACAGCGAGACGCGTTTATTGACGATAGAAGTCGTAATTTCTTTAGGTGGTATGCGATTAATGAAAATTTGATAGACGGACAAACAGGAGACATTTTGCAAGATGGGCAAACAGAGATTAATCGCTTGCAGTCAATTATTGATAGTGATAACACAAGCCAAGCCCAAAAGGTTGAGGCAAGAGATATGATTCTGAAAATCAAAGAAGAAGCAGGACGCATACAATACGAGAACAGAGCCAATAGACAAGACCATATCAACGACTTGTGGCTAAAAGAACATTTTAATATCGTCTATCCAAGAGACGGCAATAAGATTGTCTATAACGACACGCAAAAATATGCCGATGCGCTTCGTGGTTCATTTTATCAGGTGAGCGTGAAATACCCAGAAACTTTCCAAAAATTAATAAGGGGGGAAATAAAACTTGATGATATACAAAATGCGAACGAGCAATATGAGATTAGGGAAGCTTGCAATAATTTTATTGCAACATTCAAAGTGCCAAAGCAATACCAAAAAGCAGTGGAAAGCATACAAAGTTTGCAAGCAACACTTCCGCGACTTGTTGAGCTTGAAAAAGCCTTAACGAATACAAAAGAAAGAAGCAGGATTTTAGGTCAAATTGAAACAAAAATCGGGATTGTGTTGGGCAACAACAACACCGACCAAGAAATTATCCAAGCGAATATTGAAGTGTTGACAATGACTTTGGGACGCTCGTTGATGAGCGGAGTTTTGAGCAATCAAGACTTGGCACGAATCGATACAATGATAGGAAAAAGCTTTGCCGAAAACAACCAAGTTATGATTAAACTTGGGACATTTTTAGCAAGCGAGATTGATAGGATTAAGTCCATGACACAGACAATGCCAACAATCTATAAAAAGGCATATTTTGAAAATTACCTATCAAGAGCAGACAAAGTTTTGGAACTTATCAAAAAACATCAAGCTAACGCAGGACAAACAGGAACGCCAAAAGACGGCAGCACGAAAAATGGTTCTGTCAGCCAAATTTAAGGAGTAGATATGGAATCTGTCTATGAAGCACTCAAGCAACAAAGGGCGCAAAACAATGCAACAACTTTTGCGGGCATGCCCGTTGGTGATTTGCAGACAGCGCGTGCGAGTTTGGCAGAAAAAACAGATGAGGCATTGGACAAACAAGATAATGGCATAGAATCAAATATTGGAGGTGCGGATTTATCCGCACACAATAACGACACACAAAGTGCGACTGAAATAGCACCTCCAAACCCAAACACAAAGTCGGTGATGTTTGAACATCTCAAAGCTCAAGAGCAACAGCAAGAACAACAAGAGCAGAATCAGCAAACACAAGAACAAGAACAATTAAAACTTATTCGGGGGATTGGCAACCAACAGCACTGGGATAAACGTGATAAAGACATCGCAAATGAATATGCGAAAATGAGAGAGAATACGGACTTGATTGCCTTCAAATATGAGGGCAAGCCAATGTTAGCCACAACACGTGAAATTTTTGAGATTATCAAAAATGATAGCATTGAGGAACAAATCGAGTTTGTCAAAAATGCGGTGAATTATACACAATCCGTAGAAGCAGCAAAAAAACAAGGCAAAAGCGAAGCAGCATTCATCAAAGAGCTAGGCTTTCCATTGTCGATTAAACGCGAACGTATCGACAGGTTGCGCGAAGAATATATGAAAAACCAAAAATCGCTCGACTATGAGAAACGCAATGCGCATTTGAAAGATAAGGTTCTTTATAACGAAATCCAAGAGGTTTTTGATGTTAGTTGGGATAATTGGTTGGACAATAGCGGTATTGGAGGCGCGCCATTTAAATTTTTCTCGGGGCTTTTTGGATTTGCGAGTGAGGGCAGTATCCCTGTAACAAAAGACCAAAGCGTTGATGAACAAATCTTTGCGCTCCAAGATAAAACCAACAAGCGCGCGCTTATGGAATATATCCACACAGCAAAGAGCGCATTTAAAGAAGAATCCTTGATAGGCTCGGCAGTTTCTGCCATCAAGGGAGAATCGAAAGAGCTCGAAGAGAGAACCAACCAAAGATTGAAAGAACTTTTGCAAGAAAAAATGCCAAGTATTCAAAAAGTTGGCAAAGCGCCAGACGGACGATTTTTTATAGAATTTCCCGATAATCAAACTATTTATTTTGACGATGGTTTTTTTGATTATCTCGACACGGCTGTCAAAAACAACCAAATGGAAGCCGCAGCGGGCATTGTCGCTGCTCTTGTTGCTGCCCCTTTGGCAGCGTATGCGGGCGCAGGCGCAGTGGGGGGATTTTTTCTCACAACAGCCGCAGGCGCGCTTGGTTCGGGACTTGGCGCAGATAAGGACTTCAAGAGAATCGCCGCAAATGCTCCCATAGGCACATACACGAGCGAGGATTGGAGCACAAAGGTTAGGGACGCAGCCGCGCTTAGCATTGTGGGCGATTTGGCAATCGGAGGGGCAATTTGGAGTGCAAAAGCCGCTTGGCGCGCAATCCCAACAG
>CAMWUR010000094.1 GCA_947177485.1 uncultured Helicobacter sp. | reverse complement strand
GGCTTATGAAAGTCGGCGAGACGAATCAAAAGATTCACGACACGATTTGGGAACATGACTTACGGCAAGAAAGATTAGAGCGCGAACGCGCCTTGCATAATATGCAGGTTGAGGCACATGAGCTGAAAATGCGCCGTGGGAATTTTGCGCAAGAGCAAAATGAGAAATATAGCTCGGCAGAAAGAGAAGCAGGAATTGCAAATACGAGGGCAAATACATGGAATACGAGCGAGAATGCACGAGCCACAAAGGAACGCACGAATGATTTTTTGAATAAAAACTTGCAAGAGGAAAGTGATAGCACATCGATTGCCATGAAGCATTATGATGCTTATGGTAATTTGTTGCCAGAGGGAGAATCATATATAAAACAACTTGAGATACAAATTAATGATAGCACACTATCTCCAGAAAAACGAAAAAAATCAATGCATGACTTAGTGATTTTTAATATCAATCGCGGTAGAAGATTGGGGAACTTGAGCGCGCAACAAATGGCACAAAGACAATGGACAGATGATGAGCTTGCAGCTTTTGAATTTCTTGGAATCTCTCCGCAACTATTCAAATATCAAAACGGAACATTGCAAGGAGTCAACAAAGTTGCACAGAACCAGCTTGCGTTGCTGTATTTTGTAAAAGATAACTTAGCGCCATTAACTGCTCTGCGAAATGGACAATTGAGATTAGAGGATTTAGGGGAACAGTTTCAGCAACAATTCAAAGCCTATGCCCAAACATATCGTGAGGGAATGCCAAACGCTGAAAAATATCTTGCACGTAGAAAAATCATGTCGAATACGGCAGATTTACTTAGGAAATCCCTTGAGGACACCAAGAACGTGAAAGACTCTATTGGCGCTATTGACAATTTATTGCATAACGTGAAATCCTATACAGGGGGCACAAAACCATCAGAAAATGCTATAAGGATTCTCCATGCTTTTTTTAGCGCTGCAAAAGTCAAAGAATTTTATGGAGGGAATGCAAGCGAAAAAGATAGGGAGAGCATTACGCAACCCATTGGAAAATTGGGACAAGATGATGTTAAAGTTTTTCACAATATATTGATGTTGATTGATAACGATATAAAAGAGGTTGAAAGAGATATAGACGGCATGAATCCACTCATTGTTTTTGCCAAATATGGCAAAGCATATACAGAATTAGCATCGTTGCGAGATTTAATTAAGAATGAATTAAAGCTAAATAAAACAGCAACACATGGTGGTGAAATTGCTAGTTCTGGTAGTGGAGATGAGAATATATAGAGCAAGAAAGGAACACTATGGATTCAATTTATGAGGCAGTTAAAAACGATAGGGCTAAAAATAGCGCGTCAGATTTTTCAGGCATACGTCCTAGTATTTTACAGGCAGCACGTGCAAGCTTAGCACAAAAAACGGAGGCGATAGATGAGGAATTGGGCGAAACACAACAACTCAATGTCATAGAATCAAACAATGGAGGTGCGGATTTATCCGCACACAATAACGACACACAAAGTGCGACTAAAGTCGCACCTCCAAACCCAAACACAAAGTCGGTGATGTTTGCACATATTCAACAGCAAGAACAACAAGAGCAGAATCAGCAAACACAAGAACAAGACAAGCAACAAGATGAGCAGCTCACCCTTGTAAGGGGACTTGGTCATTATCAACATGGGGAAAAACGCGAGCGAGATATAAGCAATGAACATAGAAAAATGAGGGAAAATCCCGATTTATTAGTGATTAAAAACAATGGACAATACTTACTTCTGACAACACGTGAACTCTTTGAGCGCAATAAAGATAAAAGCATTGAGGAACAAATCGAGTTTGCTAAAAACGCAGTGAATTACACACAATCCGTAGAAGCAGCAAAAAAACAAGGCAAGAGCGAAGCCGCATTTATGAAAGAGCTTGGTCTGCCATTTTCTATTAAAAATGAACGTTTAGAGCGATTGCGCAAACAATACATGGAGAATCAAACATCGCTTGATTATAATCAACGCAATGCACACTTGAAAGATAGAATCTATTATAATGAAATCCAAGAAGCATTTGAAGGTGTGGGGAGTAGCAGTATCGCGGCTGTGCCCACTCGTTTTGTAGGGAATACTTTAAAGGGATTATTTGGATTTGCGAGCGAGGGTAGTATCCCTGTAACGAGAGACCAAAGCGTTGATGAGCAAATGCTCGCGCTCGAAGACATTAGAAATCAACAAGAATTCATGCGCTATATCCATACGCTTAAAAGCGGTTTTAAAGAAGAATCGGTATTAAGCAATGTCTACCATTCTCTTAGAGGCAACGATGACGTGCTTAAAGAAAATAAGAATAATGGCTACAAAAGAATCCTTGAAGCCTTACAGCAAAAAATGCCAAGCATTACGAAATGCGGCGAAATGGAAGATGGGAGTTTTTTTGTAGATTTCCCCGACAATCAAAGAATGTTTTTCAAAAACGACTTCTTAGACTATCTCGACACAACAGCTAAAAACAACCAAATGGAAATCGCAGCGGGCATTGTTGCTGCTCTTATCGCTGCCCCTGTTGTAGCGTATGCGGGCGCAGGCGCAGCGGGGGGATTTTTTCTCACAACAGCCGCAGGCGCGTTTGGCTCGGGACTTGGCGCATTCTATGACTTTCAAAGAATCGCCGCAAACAATCCCGCAGGTACATACACGAGCGCAGATAGGAATGCAAAGATTTTGGACGCAGCCGCCCTAAGCATTGTGGGCGATTTAGCAATCGGAGGGGCAATTTGGAGTGCAAAAGCCGCTTGGCGCGCAATCCCAACAG
>CAMWUR010000093.1 GCA_947177485.1 uncultured Helicobacter sp. | reverse complement strand
AAACAAAATCTCATGATTTGTCATTCTGAAGCCTTGAGAATCTCAAAACAAATCTAATGCTTTGTCATTCTGAAGCCTTTAGGCTGAAGAATCTCATGTTGTCAATCATGAGATGTTTCGGCTTTGCCTCAACATGACAATGGAGGTGTGATTTCAATCGCACACATAGAATAATGAGTGCGACTAAAGTCGCACCTCCAAATAGGAATGTCATTGCGAGTGTGTGCCCGAAGCAATCCACAAAGTCGGGCAATTATAGAATCATTGATTGCTTCGCGTAAGCTCGCAATGATGAATCTTTGTCATGTTGAGGCAAAGCCGAAACATCTCTTTGGATTCTGTGCATAGCCGCTGCGTGCTGTGGTTGGGATTTTAGAATTGGTGAGCAATGGCAAAACGAGATGTTATTGCGAGCATGGCAATCAACAGGCAAAAACACCCAATAAAATCGAGAGACACATCAATCAAAACCAAGCATTTGCGCGCTGCTCAAGCCCCACACCAATAAAAATCCACCAACACCAAGCGCAATAAAAAGAATCAAGCCAAGCCCAAAGGCTTGCGCCCCACAATGGCGAAATTGCGCAATATTCATTTGCAATCCCAAAGCACACATTGCCATTGTCAGACACAAGACACAGCAAAATTGTAGAATCTCTAAAATGGGTTGTGGTATTGGAATGATAGAATGCACGATAATCATCACCAAAAACCAAAGCGCAAACCATGGAATTGCAGAGGCTTTTTTCACTTTTGCCCCTTGTTTATCTTGTAGATTCTTTTGTCGCAAAAACAAAGGCAAAAGAAAAAGAACTGGGACAAGCAATATCACACGAATCATCTTAATGATAACAGCGATTGTTGCGCAATCTGGAGAAATCGCACTCGCTGCGCCCACCACATTTGCGACTTCATGGAGCGTGAGACCAAGAAACAAGCCCTCCTGCAAGGGCGAAAAAGGCATTAGGTCGAGCGCATACAACAATGGAAAGAGAAACATGCCAAGCAAACCAAAAATCACAACAGTTGCGACTGCAACAATGCCCTTGTAAGATTCGCTATGCAGACTTGTTTCAATCGCAAGTATCGCTGCTGCGCCACAAATCGCACTCCCACTGCTAACTAAAATCACCAAATCCCTATCCATTTTGAAATAAACAAGACCGACAACAATACCTAGCGCAAGAATGGCGCACACAATAAAAAGGCTGCTCAAAACCCCCACGATTCCAACGCTTTGCATATCTGCTAAAGACACGTTAAATCCATATAACACAATTCCTAAACGCAGTAGGGTTTTTGCACTAAAATGGATACCTTTTTCACATGCTAAATGCGGCTTTGTTGCAGTTTTTGCAACAACAAATGATAAGGCGATTCCCAGCAAAACACCAATAATAAGAGGGGAAACATGAAGCTTTTGGATAAAGCTAAATTGAAGAGCGAGTAGACTTAGAATCGAAAGCAATAAAACAAGAGTAATGCCTCTGCCATAGTTCCAAAAAGAGCTTGTAGGTTTCATCAGACACTCCAAGTTATAGAATCTCACGTAGCAAAATGGACATAACAAGCATGAGTATATTGGATTTCAGTAAATCTATCTTTAACGTCCAAGCCGCCGCAAATCTTTGAGAAGCGCAGGCGTGGCGATGAGCAGCCCGGCAGCGATGATGAGCAAAATCCCGCATGTTGTGGGCAGATTTGGCAGACTATCGCCGAGCATGATTCCTAAAGCCATGCTAAAGAGAATCCGTGAATAATCCACAGGTGCAACGATTCCAGCGGGCGCGTTCATATAGGCGAGGTTTAGAAAATATTGCGCTATCGTGCCACAAAGCCCCATGAGCACAATATAGAGCCATTCGATTCCAACAGGCAGCACAAAGCCGCCGATTCCTTCGAGCGGCAGCAGGATTCCAAACGCGCCAATGATTGTCGTAGACGCACCAAATGCAAGGATAATAAAACTATTATCAAAATATTGCTTGAGCGAACGTAGAGTCACAAAGGCGATTGCCGCAAACGCGCCATTGCAGATTCCAAACACGATATTGAGCCACGAAATACCACTTAGGCTCGGGTTGCCGATGAGCAGGATTCCGACAAAGCCGATGATTGTCGCCGTGATGGTCGACATCGATAATCTCTCTTTGAGAAAGACGATACTAAAAAATGCAACATAGAGTGGCGTGCTTTGCATAAACGCCATAGCCGTAACAAGGGGGATTGTGGCGATATTATAAAACAAACACGCCATCGCGATTCCCCCAAGCCCCACGCGCACCAAGAGCTGCCACCAGCCACCCTTAGCATGTTGTACACGCGGCTTGTGGCGCGAGGCATTGTAGGTATAAACAGCCAACATCGCAAGCAACATCACGAGCGAGCGGAAAAAGACATTTTCCATAGACGGAATGTGTTCGGCAAGAATCTTTGCAAATGCGTTCATAAACGCAAACACGAGCGATGAGGCAAGCATATAGAGGATTCCTGCCGAGACATCACTAAGGCGCATGCCACTCTCCCTAGAGCCACTCTTTTTGCCGCAAAACCTGCGCGACATATTGCGCACAAAGTGCGTTGCCACGCGCATTGCAGTGAATCCAATGGTTGGTGAAGAGGGATTCTGTACTGTTCATCGTCACGTTGTTTAAGTCATAGAGATAATCCACATCACCCACTTGCTGTTTTAAATCAATAATCAATTCGGGGATTCTGTCGATAATTGCATTCATATAGGGCGGTGTCTGATGTGTTATTTTTTCATTATGCCGCATATCCTTCTCCTCTTGTGTCCAAACTTTCTTGCATGGCAAAAGCGGCTGGATAAAGGCAACAAATCTGGGGGGGGGGGGGGGGGGGGGGGGGGGGGGGGGGGGGGGGGGGGGGGGGGG
>CAMWUR010000092.1 GCA_947177485.1 uncultured Helicobacter sp. | reverse complement strand
TCATCGCCACTGGCGCAACCAACAACAGCACGACTGATGACATTGTCATCAAGCTTGCTGGCGTTGGCGGGATTACTGACATTACGACTTTGTTGGCGTAGTGTCTTTGCTTTGCATGGAATCTCCGGGATTCTTGCGGGGCGCCCCCGTTGGGGGCATTCTTCTATCGTCATTGCGAGGACATTGAGAATTTGGAGGTGCGACTTTAGTCGCACTCATGTTGAGTCCTAAAATAATGTGCGTTCAATTCCGCACCTCCAAATGGTTGCGACCAAAACGAACAGGGCAGCCAAACATTTCAAGCACTGCAAATTGTCATGTTGAGGCAAAGCCGAAATATCTCTTTGGATTCCGATGTTTTGAGATTCTTCACTCGCTTACGCGAGTTCAGAATGACAAAATAAAGGTTTTTTCTCGTCATTGCGAGCCTGCAAGCAGGTGTGGCAAGATTCTCTGCTTGTTGATTGCCGCACTCGCATGGTGGAAATATTGCTCTCATGCTATTACGCAACAAAATATAACCTGCCCTCCCCTCCAACCTTGACAAACGCGAAATATTCTGCTATAACTAGAGGCTATCATGTTGAACAAAATAAAATATTTTATCATTGCAGGACTATTGAAGTAATCGAACGTCTTGACACAATCGGGAGTGCGGTTAACCGCGCCTCTGGGGAATTTTATGGAATCATAAATGAAAATTGTAAGGGGCGCAAAATGACAGAGCAAGAAAAAAAAATACTCAACGAAAGAATTGATAAAAAAGTACAAACTGCAATTGATAAGGTTTGGGGCAGCAATACGCGTCCCAATATTGGATACATCGATAATCATAGTGGTGAAGAGTTGGCTGATTATTTTTTGAAACTTGCCGACAATGACAAAGATGCACGAGCAAAACAAGAGGCAATGCTAAAAAAGTTTGAGGAAGAGGATTTTTCAGAAATTGATAAAAGATTAAGGGAGCTAAATGTCTTGTAATATAGAAACCAGAATCGAATCTGAAAGTATTCGAGATGCTATTATAAGCGGGAAAGCAAGGGAACTAATTGAGGAAATGATAAAAGAGTTTTACCTTATGCTAGATAGAAAGAAAAAAGACAAGAATGGAAAATCAATTGACATTTATATTCCACATGAATATGAAGATGAATGTATTGATGAAATGATAAAATTTTATGAAGAATTTCTAGAAACCAACAATCAACGTTTGTTGTGTATTGATTTTTATAAAATCATTTCTTGGTATGCTTTTTTAATATCTGAAAAGATGTATAAAATACAAAAAAGTAATGGGAGCAAAAATTGGATTAGTATTATCAAGTATGCTGTTTGGATAATGTTGTATCGTATTGAACGAACTAAGAATATTACAATTCCCGAGGAATACCAAGCGCAAATTATTGCTATGGTTGTTCGTGAAATTCAAGGAACTAGTAATTTTGGTATTGGCAAGAATGGATTTTATATGTTGATGTTAATGCTTGCGGAAGCGGAGTATATAGATGTTAAGGCGGATAATTAGGGACAATCATTCAATCTTAGATTGTTTCGGCTTTTTTGCAATGATGAAACATTTGGGTTTGCCTTGAAACATTCCCTCTCCTTTGCAAAAGAGAGGGGTTGCACCGATTGCATTGCAATCTCACAATAACGTGAGAATAGCAATACGACACTAAGCAAATAAAACCCAAGCAATTATTGCGTTTATTGAGGCAAAAAGCTACTTAGAAGTTGTAGCATTTTTTGTTGTTCATTTGCGCTCATTCTTCCAGCCACCGAGCAAGTCTCTAAGATAGAATATTTAACGCTATTATCATTTAAAATAAGATATGCACACTCATTGAGTTCTGCCATTCTGTTTAGAACCATTGCTTCACACTGCATATTCCTCAATATTGTGAGAGGACAGCATAGGTATAACGTGCCTTCTCCCATCTTTTCAAGCGTTACTTCAATCCAAAGTGGAGAGAGACGTTCGGAATAAAAACTCGATGCAGGGAGCTTAGAAAAGTTATGCTCCATTAGACGTTTTGGGTAACTCGGAAATGGTATACCGGGCAAATGATATGGATAGTGATAATTCATGCGACTTTGCAATTGCCCCACAATATAAAAATACCATTGCTGATGATTAATAATGCAGTTATAAACTTCTTGAATATCATGTTGCGTGATAATATTATCTTGAAGCATTAAGTTCAAGCATTGCCTAATTTCATCATAGGATATTTGCCATTCCATATACATATCCATTCCTCTATATTCACTCATTATTTCTGCTCCATAGTTATAGAAGCTCTTGAATTTAACATGCGCATCACGAGCCGAATCGCTCTGCATTGGAATATACACCGCAATTTGCCCATTACCTAATTTGTCAATATTCATGATTCTCTCCTCATTCAAAATAAAAATCAAGCAAAGCACCAGCCAAAGCTAGGCGCAACCTCTATGGGCGCTCTTTGCGCCCCTTTTTGCCCTTAGAATCCCAAAAGATTCCACTGCCCTGTCATTGCGAGCGAAGCAATCCAACATGGTCGCATTACCGACATATTCAATTGCCACGCGTTCTTACGAACGCTCGTATTGATGTGCGCTCACCAAATAGCGCTATACTTAAGCTCTTGACTACTGCTATCTAAAAGGTTGTTGCGCAGGTTGTTGCATTTGACAGCCGAGATTTGATTGTTGTAAGTTTGGATTATGATACTGGACAGCTACATGACTAAAACCTTGTAGTCGTCCTTGTTCATATCCATTAGTATATCCTTGCTTAAAACCATTAGCATATCCTTCTTTGAAAGCCTCAATGTACTCATCATTGGGCACAATAGCTTGCAAACCCTGAACAATTTTTTCACCTTTTGCCATTTGTTTCTCCTTTTGTCTTACTTTGCGCCCCCGAAGGGGCGCGCCATAGGCGCAAATGCCAGAATCTTTAGAAAAAGATACAGACATACAAACCACCTACACCAAAATCGTAGCAATATCCGCGATTCCAGTAACGCCAGTGAGCTTGAC
>CAMWUR010000091.1 GCA_947177485.1 uncultured Helicobacter sp. | reverse complement strand
CCATGACGTTGGGCAACTCGGAATCATGGATTGTTTTGTCTGCTTTGCAGACTCGCAATGATGAATCTTTGTCATGTTGAGCATTAGCGAAACATCTCATGATTGACAACATGAGATTCTTCAGCCTAAAGGCTTCAGAAGGACAAAGCATGAGATTTGTTTTGAGATTAGACTATATTATGCTCCACAGCGCTGCGTCTCTGTTATGCCTTTTGGCTCGAACATAGCCGCTGCGTGCTGTGGTTGGGCTTATTAGAATCGGTGAGCAATGGCACAGCAAGATGTCAATGCGAGGATTCGTTAGAATCCGAATCAATCAACGATTCTTGAGTGCCCAACACGGTGGATTGCCACAAATCTAGCACCTCTCGCAATGACGAGCGGAATGCAATCGAATCGCTATTAAAAATTCCACCCATACTGCAGATAGATGCTTAGGGTGAAATTGCGCGGCTCGATAAATTGTGCTCGCCTGCCCAAATGCGTTGTTGTGGGTTCGCTGCGTGTGGATTCATCGATTTTCCAATAATCCACGATGAATCGCGTAAAATTTGTTGAATCGTTGTTTTGTTTTTTCCAACCAAAGCTAGCTTTGAGCCCAAAGCCCTTGTCTTGCCGCGCAAACAAATCAACATCGGCGACTCCAATAGAAGAAATGGTTGTTGTGTGCCTGCCTTCAATCAAATGCTTATAGCCAAGCAGATATGTCCAAGCAAACGAGGGTGTGCTGCGAATCTCGCCCTCAAGCTCGATGGGCACATAGAGATAGCCTTGCCTGCGGTCATAGCTTGAGCTAAAGTAAAAGAGCTGCCAATAGGCGATTCCGCTTTGCACAAATAAATCCATCGAATCGCTAAAAAACAGCAAATCCAATCCAATTTTTGCCTGTCCATCGAAAATTTGACTTGCAGAGAAGCTACGTAACTTTCTTTTTTGCTTCTCATTGTTTTCTCCGAGTTCGAGAATTGCTCCGTTATAGCGCCCAAAAGTTACAAACGCATTCCCAATGGCTTCGGTTTTAACAAAAGAATGGCGATAGCCTAGCTTGGCATTGAGATTGAGCAGCAATTCATCTGTGTTCATCACCTGTGGTTCATCATAGCGATAATACCCAATCCCAGCGCCCGCCTCGCTCAAGAATCCATTTTGCGTTTCGGCAAACATTGCTCCTAATAATAGAAAGATTGCAAGATATTTTTTCATCATTTTCTCCTAGAATGCAGCACCAATCGAGATTCCGCTGCGAAATAAGCGCGTTTTGGGTGTGTGGAGAGACATTTCGCCAAGCGAAGTATTGTTGGGAACATAAGTCGCTCGTACGCGTACTTCTTCGCTTTTTGGATAGAATTTAACCTGAAAATCCCATTTGACAAAGAAATTTGTGCTTTGCGTCATGTGATAAATCCATTTCACATCGCCATGCAATCCCCAAACAGCACCGACTTTTGCCCAAGCATCATCATCATTGAAGATAGTGTGCTCCTTTTTCTCTATCGGCACAAGCCGCATGTAATCCTCCTCGCTACTATAAAACCACGAATCATTACGTCCCCATGAGCCTCCCAAAGTGTAACCGATACTCCATTTGGGTAAAATCAAGTTTCTGCCTTCAATTTCTAGCTGGATTCTTTCCCCAAGATATGTTGAAACTAGCGGAAATGTTCCATTTATCGAGTCAATATCTATAGCATATATAGCATTAATATATAAATCTTGTTCTTTAGAGCGAATCACATGATAGCTTCCTTGTAATCCATAGTTAAAGAGAGTGGAATGGGCACCACCCTCTGCGCGGTAGGGCATGTTGTTCGCGCCACGTTCAAATGGCACGCCACTCATATCAAATTGCGAACCTCCACCTGCATAGCCCAAATTGATTCCAAAGCGCCAACCTGTCTCCCATTCATAGCCGCCTTTGATGTGAAAGGTGTGGAGATTGTTTTTGTTAATTTTTGTTTGTTTGTCGCTCGTTTGTAAGTTGAGATATTCAAAGCCTGTCTCGAAAGTTCCGTAAAATCCACTGCTAACTTCCTCTGCAAATACAAAAATTGGCAGCAGAAATAGGGTAAGAAATAGCCGTTTTTGCATTGTCTATCCTTTGTTCTGGTAGGTCATTTCCTCGTGCTGCCCCGCTTAGGGGCAAGCAAATACTAGAAAAAGACGTGTTTGATTCCCTCTATTATATAAGGCGCTGTTTCCTTAACAACCTTGCGGATTTTGCCACGTACCTTCTTCCACTTTAGCCCGCCCTTGACAGCGTCTTGCTCATCAGCAGTAAGCAATTGCACGCCAGCAGATGAAGCGCTAAGCGCACCCGCACTCGCGATTGCAAGCAAATCTGCTTCTTGGCTCATCTCGTGTGCCACACTCGGAACAACTTCTGTGTTCAACTCTGCTGCCGACAAAGGCGCAACAACCAATCCTCCAGCAATGATGAGGCTACCTAGAAACTTCGTCAAAATGACTCCTTTTGTGCCTTTTTACAAGGCGAGATTCTGCCCTAAAGAAGTACAGAATTATGCCTTATATCACCTTAAAAAATTCTTTTGTTTAATTAGATATTTTAATATTTATATTTTACCCCATATTGTAGGGCTAGGGGTGAGTTATTGCATATCAATTGTCGTGTTGCAATGATAGCAGATTGTCATGTTGAGCATGAGTGAAATATCTTGCCATTGCGAGTCTGCAAAGTATAGGAAACAATCCATGATTCCGAATTGCCCAACGTCATGGATTGCTTTGCTTTGCTTGCAATAACAAAAGCAAATTTCCTAGTAAGTTTCTAAACTCCCAACCACAGCGCACAACGGCTATGTTCGAGCCGAAAGGCATCACATAGACGCAGCGCTGTGGACAATTGACATAATACCAGCGTAGCGCACAAATGAAGAGCGTGCAGGGGTTTTGGGGAATTAAGGGATAAGGGGATAATTATCATAAGAAACGCAAATATGTTGCTGTTTGCTTTGGCAACTAGCGCCCCTTGTCCCCCTTAGAAAACAACCACATTGAGAATCTCAAAACAAAATCTCATGCTTTGTCATTCTGAAGCCTTTAGGCTGAAGAATCTTATGTTGTCAATCATGAGATGTTTCGCTAATGCTCAACATGACAAAGATTCATCATTACGAGTCTGCAAAGCAGACAAAACAATCCA
>CAMWUR010000090.1 GCA_947177485.1 uncultured Helicobacter sp. | reverse complement strand
TCGTCAAATTGAGATTGAGCAACATTGGGCTCATCTCGACCACATAGCCATCGATATATTCTTCTTCGGTGAAGTAGCCAGCACTCCAAGACATTTTTATCCTTTTTATTCTATACTTGCACAATTGTAGCACAAAACATCGTGAGAATCAAGCGTACACAAGGTGAGATGTTTCGGCTAGCGCCTCAACATGACAAGATGTTTTGTCATTCTGAACCTGCTTGCAGGTGAAGAATCTCAACACGCTACACAATGTGCGCGAGTTGGAATCGTTTTTGCTGTGTTTGTTGTAGAAAAACTAAGGAGTAGGCAATGATTCATTCAGGACATCTTACCAAACATTCAGGGCTGTTTTCGCATCTCAAAGAAAGCATTAGCAAAGGGCAAGGCGATTCATCAATGGGACAAGAATATGCCGAGCTTGCGCAGGCATATCAGCGCAATCACAATAAGATTGCGACACTCAACAGCGAAGAAATCGCCAAAACAACGCTCACCGATGAGCAATACCAAATCCATCTGCAACAACGACAACAGCATGAATTGCAGAAACAACAAACGATTAGCAACAAGGCAAACAAAACAAAAGATGATTCGATTCTAAACGGATTGTTGGGCTAAACATTGCCTATTTTTGCTAATATTATCTTTAGGCTTTTGCCTAGAAATATGCATTGGAGGTGCGACTTTAGTCGCACATAATGTGTGCGGTTGAAACCGCACCTCCGAAGATTCTAAAGGAGTTAGCATGAAAAGGCTTTGTTGTATCTTATTGTGCTTGGTTGCAAATGCAGCGCCATTGACGCTTGCTAATCCCTCTGATAAAGATTATGGCGTGAAAGGCAAGACAACTCTTAACCTTTCGCAATCAACAAAAATGCTAAGAGCAGGCACTCTTGCCAACAACGATTCGCTGCATGGCGGCACACAAACACAAGTTACACTCGGGCATAGCTTCGTCTATACGCCACGTTCCGATTTGGAATTTATGCTCGCTGCAGACGGCAGCTATCGCGAGAATGAAAAAATCAGCTTTGTACGGTATAGCGAAGAAGGCAGCATTGCCTTGAATAGTTTTTGGCTTGGAGCAAGCTATGTAAGCCCATTTTTTGACGACTTTTCGCCAACGCTCAGTGCACGCACTGGGAGCTTGCAAAATGCGACGTCCTATTTTGTCGCTTTGACACTGAAATTGAAGCTCACCGAACGCGCCGCGCTCGCGACAACATGGGAACGGCATTTCTATCAGCTCAAGCCCCAAGAGTTTGGCTGGCGCAGTTCATCAGAACATTATGCCATCTCAACTATCAGCGCGGAATATAGCTACACAATCAATCCAAATCTCGATTTCTCGTTTGCCGTGATTCGGCGTGGCAGTGGTGGCGATAGAACGGCTGAAAACCGCTATTTATTGAGCATTCGGAGACTCTTTTGATGCGCTGGCTGTGCTGTCTCTTTGCGCTGTTTGTGGGGGGTTGTACGCTCACTCCCGCACCCACAGAGGAACTCGCCGTGCCGCCCATTTTGCTCGAAGAGGTGGTGCAGAATCTTGACTACACACTCACAAAAGACGCACAAGAACGATTCGTTGCGGCATATCGCAAAAAGCATTTCGACATTTGGAAGCAAAAAAATCCGTCCGATTGGTCATGGGCTGTGGAGATTGCGCGCAAGAATCCCGGAATTGGCGAAAATCTTTTGCCAAATAATGCAGAATGGATTGAATCCCTTATCGCAAACGCCGATTCGCAATCTGCCCCAACATGGCAAGCGGCAGTCGTTGTCGCCGATAGCCCCTTGCGCCAAATGCCGACCAAGAAGCCCTATTTCCTGCCTTCTACAATCGCGGGAGAGGGCTATCCGTTTGACCACTGGCAAAATTCGGCAGTCTTTGCAAGCACGCCCGTACTGATTGAGCGCAAAAGCAAAGACGGCGCATGGCTTTTGGTACATGCAAGCTTTGTCTCGGGTTGGATAGAATCGCGCAATGTCGCGCTCATGCATGAACGCGACCAAGAGCGCATGCAAACACTTGCGCTGTTTGTGCCCACAAGCGACAACCTCGCGCTACACGCACCAAACGGGCTGTGGCTCGACAACGCACGCATAGGCAAAATTTTTGTCGGGCAACAAACCAAAAACGGAATCGTTGCGCACATTCCGCAACGCGCATTAGACGGCTTTGTCGTTTGGGCAAAAACACAGCCGACACAGCAGCTGCAAGCTTTCCCGCTTGATTTGACCCAACAAAATGTGCAAACCATTGCCGCACAATTGCTTGGCGAAAAATATGGCTGGGGTGGGCTGCTTGGCAACCGCGATTGCTCGGCGATGTTGCGCGATTTTTGGAGCAGCTTTGGACTATGGCTACCGCGCAATTCGGCTGCACAGGCTCAAGTCGAGCAAGGCGAAATGCTCGAGCTTGACAAATACACGCCGCATGAAAAAGAGCAGCTCATTTTAGCAAAAGGCAGGGCATGGGGCAGCTTGCTGTGGCTTTCTGGGCACATCGTGCTGTATGTGGGCGAACTCGACCAAAAGGCGATTGTGTTCCACAATCTCTGGGGATTGCGCGTGATTGAAGGCACGCAAGAAAGCCGAGCGATTGTGGGCAGAAGCATTTTGAGCGATTTGTGGCTAGGACTTGAGCTGCCAAACCGCGTTCCTAATATGTTGCTTATCGATAGAATCGCAACCATGCGTACTCTATTGCTGCCTGACGACATACAACCTCATTAAGAAAGAAGAAAGGGGATTCTATGAATACAAACAACGAAACCGAAGCAATCGCCTTGCGCGCTATCAAAATCGCTATTGTCGCATGCATCTTGTTGCTGTGTTTGGGTAGCATTGGAATCTGGATTATGATGAACCAAATTGCCGCCACAGGGCAGATGAGCCATAAGCTCAACAATCTCGAACAGCGGCTCGAGCGGCTCGAGACGCAATAGCGCAATCGCAACCGAAGCAATCCACCGTATCAGGATTCTTTGTTCATTGATTGCCACGTTCACACGTTGTTCGCTGCAATGACGTTAGAATCTTTTATGATTCTGCATGTTTTTTGGAGGTGCGACTTTAGTCGCACTCTGTGGATTCTGTCTTGTTATCGTCTTTGCTCGTGATTCTCTGCTTTGCTTTTTTCTTCTAAGGGGGACAAGGGGCTTAATTGCGAAGCAGCCCCCTTATCCCCCTAACACCCCCAATCC
>CAMWUR010000089.1 GCA_947177485.1 uncultured Helicobacter sp. | reverse complement strand
ATAGAAAACCTTCGCTGCTTTGTCGTGTGCCATCACGCAAGTAGCGAGAGTTTCGAGAATCTGCACATCAAAGCCCACAAAAAGATTGTGCTCAATCGCGTTTGTGGCATTGTGGTGTGCGGGGGCATAGAGAAGGTTCATCTCTAGCCTTGATAAGCAGCAAGAGATTTGTTTAGAATCTCGGTAGCGGTTTTGGTGTCGGCATAGCCCTTGACCTTCACCCATTTGCCCGGCTCAAGCATTTTATAAACTTCAAAGAAATTGCGAATGAGCTCAAGTTGTGCTTTGGGCAAATCCTCATAACTCTGAATCGAATCAAAGAGTGGTGTGGTTTTGCTCACAGGCACAGCGAGCAGCTTTTCGTCCGGTCCGCTCTCGTCTTCCATAAGCAGTACGCCAATCAAACGACACTTGATGACGCTACCCGCCTGCAAAGGCATGGGGCACAAAACGAGTATATCGGCAGGGTCGCCATCGCCTGCAAGAGTTTGGGGCACAAAGCCATAATTAGCGGGATACACCGTTGAGCCATATAGAATGCGGTCGACAAACACCGCGCCACTTTCTTTGTCAATCTCATATTTGATGTTCGAGCCATACGGAATCTCAATCACGACATTGAGTTTATCTGGAGTGCCTGCTTGAATTTTGCTAAGTTCCATATTTTCTCCTTAGATTCGTGTTTTGATGAACGCGTCAATGTCGTCTACAATGGGTTCAATCGCACGTTCGCCATTGATTTTGTGCAGCAGCTCCTGCCCGCCATAAAACCCCTCAATCTCACACAAAGGCTCTTCATACACGCGCATGCGGTTGAAAAAGACCTCTTCGTTGTCGTCAGCGCCGCGCGCACGCCCGAGCACGCGCTCTTTGGCGACCTCTTTGCTCACGACAACCTCAATCACGGCGCGAAGCTCGATGCTTTCCTCGTCTTTGAGAATATCATCGAGCGCTTCCATTTGCTCAACACTGCGCGGATAGCCGTCAATCACGACAATATTCTTCGCCTCGTTCTTAATCGCTTTGACAATCGTTTCGACAACAATCTCAAGCGGAACGAGATTCCCTTTGCTCGTGAAACTCTCGATAAGCTTGCCGCGCTCACTCTTGCTTGCGACTTCGGCGCGCAACAAATCGCCTGTGGAATAATGGGCAATTGTCTCTATATTGCGTTTGGCAATCAGCTCGGCGTCTGTTGTCTTGCCGCTGCCCGGCGCGCCGATAATCAAAAACAGCTTCTTTTTCATGGTTGGTTCTCCTTTTTGTTGGGTTCGCGCAAACGGATATGCAGCTCGCGCAATTGCGCCTCACTCACGGGGCTTGGCGCACCTGTGAGCAAACAAGTTGCCTTTTGGGTTTTGGGGAACGCGATGACTTCGCGAATGCTGCTCGCACGTGCAAGCAACATCACCAGCCTATCGAATCCAATCGCAAAACCCCCATGCGGCGGTGCACCATAGCGCAATGCCTCGAGCAAGAATCCAAACTTGAGCTCGGCTTGCTCCTTGCTAATCTGCAGCAGCTCGAAAACTTGCGACTGCATGTCTTCGTGGTGAATCCTAATGCTGCCGCCGCCAAGCTCGACACCATTGAGCACGACATCATACGAGAGCGAGAGCGCGGCTGTGGGGTTGGCAACATCGAGATTCTTGGGCATTGTGAAAGGGTGGTGCAATGGCGTGAGCGCGCCTTCTTCGTTGTATTCAAACATCGGGAAATCCACAACCCACAAAAACCGCCAGCTGTTGGGGTCAAAGAGTTTCATGTCGTCCGCAATCTTGAGCCGCAACCTGCCCATATAGTCCCACACAACGGCTTTAGCGCCCGCGCCAAAAAAGATAATGTCGCCATTTTGCGGCTGCAAGAGTTCGCGCAAGCGCGCAAGCGATGTTTCGCTTAAAAACTTAAGCAGCGGTCCCTTGATTTCGCCCTCGCGAAACTGCAAATAGGCAAGCCCCTTTGCGCCAAATTTGCGCACAAATTCCTCGAGTTCGCCCAAAGTTTTGCGCGTATAGAAGCTATCGCCTCCGCTTACCTTCAGCGCCTTAATGCGGCTATCTTGTTCTTTGGCAATATTTGCAAAAATTTGGTTTGAGCAATCCATAAAGCATTCCTTGACTTCGACAAGCGGCATATCAAAACGTAAATCGGGCTTGTCCGAGCCATAATGTTCCATTGCATGCTGCCATGTCATGCGTTCAAATTGTTGCGGAATCTGCACACCACATGCGCCAAAGATTGCGCCCAAAAGCTTCTCACAAACCTGCATGACATCGTCTTGCGAACAAAAGCTCATCTCAACATCGATTTGGGTAAATTCGGGCTGCCTGTCAGCGCGCAAATCCTCGTCTCGGAAGCATTTGGCAATCTGAAAATAGCGGTCAAAGCCCGACACCATAAGCAGCTGTTTGAACAATTGCGGGGATTGGGGCAGTGCAAAAAACTCGCCGTTGTGGATTCGGCTTGGGACAAGATAGTCGCGCGCGCCTTCGGGCGTTTCTTTGGTCAGAATCGGCGTTTCAACTTCGAGAAACCCGAGAGAATCAAGCGCGTTGCGCGCCGCAATCGCTGCTTTGCTCCGCAACGCAAAAATCTCATAGGCACGTGGATTGCGTAAATCGAGATAGCGATAGCGCAGGCGCAACTCTTCGCTCACGTTCTCATCGCCCACAATCAGCGGGGGCGTGAGGCTCTTGTTTTCGATATGCAAGCTATGAAGCAGAATCTCAATTTTCCCGGTTTTGAGCTTTGGGTTCGTAAGCCCCTCGCCGCGCGCACGCACGATTCCATGCGCAATCAAGACAAATTCATTGCGCACGAGCTTTGCTGTCTCGATACTCTGCCCATTTTCGGGGTCTGCAACAAGCTGCACAAGCCCGCTTTTGTCGCGCAGGTCAATAAAAATCACACCTCCATGGTCGCGATAGCTATTCGTCCAACCACATAGCCAAACTTCTTTGCCAATGTCTTTTTCGTCCAATTCCGCACACAAATGGGTTCTCACATCTGCTCCTTTGAATCTTGACGACATTATAGCATATTGTGGAATCGCACTTATTTTGCCCGATTTAGCTTTTTCTCGTCATTGCGAGGCTGCATGCAACCGAAGCAATGACGACTTGCTGTGCCATTGCTCATCAACGCTAGAATCCCCAACCACAGCGCACAAAGTCTATGTTCTAATCTTGATATAGCCGTTGTGCGCTTTGGTTGGGAGAAATAGAATCTTACTAGAAATTTTGCTATTTGTCATTCTGAAGCCTTTAGGCTGAATCTCATGTTGTAAGAATCATGAGATGTTTCGGCTTTGCCTCAACATGACAAA
>CAMWUR010000088.1 GCA_947177485.1 uncultured Helicobacter sp. | reverse complement strand
TAACACCTCTCGCAATGACATTCCTATTTGGAGGTGCGACTTTAGTCGCACTCATGATTCTATGTGTGCGATTAAAATCGCACCTCCGAAGATTTGATTTGTCATGTTGAGGCAAAGCCGAAACATCTCATGATTGACAACATGAGATTCTTCAGCCTAAAGGCTTCAGAAGGACAAATAGCAAATTTTCTAGCAAGATTCCATTCCCTCAACCACAGCGCGCAACGGCTATGTTCGAGCCAAAAGGCATAACAGAGACGCAGCGCTGTGGTTGGGATTCTAGAATCGATGAGCAATAGTACGTCATTGCGAGAGGCGATAGCCTCGCGGCAATTAACGATATAGCCCCTCAAATCCGCTCATCGACATTGACATCGCCCCACATATATGCCTTGCTAAAGAGTTCAGCGAATTTAAAGGTATTGCCATAGCCATTTTTGATACCTTTGGCATAGTTGCCCTCGCCTGCGAGGTCAGAGATGGAATAGAGTGCCTGGGCAGAAAGCATACGTTCGCTGTCGCGCATTCCGTCTGTAACGCGCTCAAAGACGGAATATTCATAATCATCCATGAGCTCGAGGATTTTCAAGCCATACGTTTGGCGGCGCGAAGCCGTGCTCGTTTCGTCTGCGAACTGCTCGTCAATCGGCGCAATTGCACGTGCAGATTCGACTTTTGCATTTGTGGTTTCTGTTTGGGGCGGGAGGAGAAGCGAGGCGTCCTTGCCTTTTGGTTGACGCGCAATGCTGCCATTTGCATTGCCTGTATTGCTCTTAATCGAAGTCGTACTCACCATTGTTCTTCCTTGTTCTAAGCTATCCAACTTCAAGCAAATTTTGTTCCATTATTGGAATCACAGCCTCAAAGCAATCAACAAGCAATGAAGCCCAAGTGCGGTCATTCACATTTTGGCACACTCTAAGGTAGTCTTAACATACTTAACATTTTCTTATTAATTTATCCAAATTGTCTCTGTAACATTACTTTTTATTTTTACAGGAGGTTTTGATGTTACATCTTCATCTTGGAACAAAAATTACTATCATCACGGGTATTATTGTACTTTTTGTGATGGCGATTCTTACTTTCTTTGTCTCGCAACAAACGGCACAAGTTTTGCGCAACGAAGCACACAAATTGCTTGTGAGTGCTAATGCGCGTGCAATTAATCGGCTTGAAGGCGTGATTCAGCAGTCGTTTATGGCAATTGAGGCAGCGGAAGGAATCACGTCATCTATTATCGCACATGATAGCGATGGCATTGTGAGTCGTGATTTGCTCAAAGATGTTGTTACACATATGGTTTTGGATAATGAATGGGCTACGTTTTCCTACCTCTATATCCCAGGAGAATCTGTCTATGCCAAAAAATCCCTCTCCGATGATAGCAAGGATTTTCTGCTTCCCAATGGCGAATTTATGATATTAGTCGACATCGACAGGGAACATAATGACCATGTGAAGATTCTGCCAGCCGATGAGGATATTATTCGCTTGCCATCGGCGAAGAATGTTTTGGAAACCAAGAAAATTTCATTTGATAATCCGCGTAAATTTGATATTGATGGCTTATTGATTTTTGGAGCAAATATCGCCGCTCCAATTTTTGATAAAAATAAAAAGTTGATAGGCGTGATAGGGATTATTATCGATTTGCAGCAAATTTCCAAAGTTGTTTTAGACCCAAAACGTTCTGCATTCCAAAATGATAGGAAATTTTTACTTGCAAAAGATAGTACGATTCTTATCCACCCAGATTCTTCGTTTGTTGGAAAAAAATTGATAGAAGTCAATAATCATGAAAGTGTGGATTCGCTCCTACAAACATTAAACTTTGGTCGTTCCACAGCATTGGAGTATATTGGTATTGATGGCAGTGAAAATTATGCAGGGATCTCGCATTTCCAGCTATGGGATGACATTGATAATGTTTGGTCTCTCGTTACTGTTGCACCAAAGGAAGTGATTTATGAATCCTTATCTCATATCCGAAATATTATTTTTATCTCTGCCATTATTGCTATATCTATTATTTTTCTAATAATATGGATATATACCAAAAAATTTATTACCAAACGCATGGCAGTTTTAGAGAATTTTTTGTCAAGTTTTTTTGATTTTATCAACCACAAAACGACAAAAGCGCCAAGTCAAGTTCAGATTCTTGCTCAAGACGAGATTGGACACATGGGCGAGCTCATTAATGCAAATATCGGAACGATAAAGGAATCGATTCGAGATGATATGCAGATGGTGGACGAGGTGATTGAGATTGTCAAAGACATTCGGAGTGGTGATTTGACACAGAGAATCGAGCGTACACCAAGTAATCCACGCTTGTTGGAGTTGCAAGAAACATTGAATGCAATGTTAGAAGTTTTGCAAGAAAAGGTGGGCTCGAGTTTTAATATTTTGCAGCAAGTTTTTGAAAGTTATAGGAATTTGGATTTTACGGCACATGTGGAGAATCCGCAGGGGGATATGGAAAATTCCTTAAATCAAATTGGGGGAGAAGTCAAAAAAATGCTTGTTATTTCCCAGAAACTCTCTTCATCCTTGCAAGAACAGAGTTCTTCGCTAAGGGGATATGTTGATTCGCTTGTGGAGGCAAATGAAATGCAGGTGAGCAGCCTCAAACAATCCTCGGCAACAACTGAAAATATCGTACAATCGATGCAATACATCAATGGAAAATCGCTTGAGCTTGCTCAACAAGTTGAGGATATTAAGAATATTGTCAGTATGATTGGCGAAATTGCCGACCAAACGAATCTTCTTTCGCTCAATGCTGCGATTGAAGCAGCAAAGGCGGGAGAACATGGGCGAGGTTTTGCTGTGGTGGCTGACGAGGTGCGCAAGCTTGCTGAACGCACGCAAAAGAGCCTTGGTGAAATCGAAGCGAATGTGAATGTTTTGGTGCAGGGGATTATTGGCATGAACGAATCTGTCAAGCAGCAAACACAAGGAATTGAGGAGATTAATGATAGTATTCGACATCTAAATCAAATCGCTAGCGATAATGGAGAAATTGCAAATCAAACCGAACGTGTGGCGCAATATATTGCTGTATTGACAAATGAGATTGAACAGGATATAGGCAAGAAGAAGTTTTAGTTTGGGATAGAATCACGCGTCAGTGTGGTTAGGTTGTGGCTTGTTGTGATGGCGGTTTGATTTTTGGGAAGATTCTGATTGTCATTGCGAGCTTACGCGAATCAATCAAACGTGTTGGACGTTCCCAACGTAATTGAGTATTCAAGAATCGTTGATTGCCACGAGGCTAAAGTCTCTCGCAAGGACATCTTGATTTGCCATTGCTCACCAATTCTAGAATCCCCAACCACAGCACGCAACGGCTATGTTCGAGCCAAAAGGCATAATAGAGACGCAGCGCTGTGGACAATTGACATAATACCAGCGTAGCGCACATTGTAAAAGCGTGCAGGGGTTTGGAGGTGTTAGGGGGATAAGGAGATAAACTATCATAAGAAACGCAAACATGTTGTTGTTTGCTTTGGCAAATAAACC
>CAMWUR010000087.1 GCA_947177485.1 uncultured Helicobacter sp. | reverse complement strand
CCCCCAAACCCCTGCATGTTTTTTAATTGAGTTTGCTACGCTGTATATGTCGATGTCCACAGCGCTTCGGCTATGTTAAGATTAGAACATAGCCGCTGTGCGCTGTGGTTGGGGATTCTAGAATCGATGAGCAATGGCAAAACGTCATTGCGAGCGAAGGTGATAATCAAAATGCGGCAATCAAGAATGATGAATATTAGTTTATGTTTATATATTTTACAATTCATTTTGCAGATTGCAGAAAATTTGCAAAAATATTGTGAAATTTAAGTTATATAAAAGAAATATGTAGATACAATTCTGTTGCAGTCTCAAAAATATTGGAGGTCGTTATGAGAAAAATTGTTTCATCGTTTGTTATTTGTGGTGTTTTGTCTGTTGGTTCGTTATCTGCTGCGGAATTTCAGCAAGATATGGAATCAAATATACCAAGTGTTTTGTTTGGACATGAAGTCCAACAGCAAGATTTGTTCTCTGCTGTGAGTGCAGGTGCGCTAACAAACACAAGTGCTGGTCTTGTGCAACTGAACGCATTTGAAATGCAAGAGGTGCAAGGCGGCAGCAGAATTGGCAAAGCATTCAGAAGGAACAAAACACGTATCAAATACGCTGTGTTTTCTGGTGTCCTTACGGCTGTTACTGGCGGTTCAGGTGGTCTTATCTTAGTGCATACAGCTGCTGGTGCGGCTACAAAGAAAGTTTATTTCTAATGAAGCTTCATTGCTTGTTAGCGCTATTTGCAGCTTGCTTTGTTTTAGGCTGCACAAAAGCACAGATGACAGCTCCAGCGATTGGTTGTGCGCCCGAAGAAATCACTTTTCATGACGAAAAGTTTTGGGCAGAATATTGGGAAGCACGATGTCATGGCAAGCGGTATGCATGTCGTGGTACGACTAACATTCCACTCTTTCAAACATGGAATGCCAAATGCACAGAAATTGTAGCACCCTAGACATGATATTAAGGAGTGTCGATGACAAAAATCCTATTTTTGCAAGCATTTTTGCTTGTTGCTTTCTTTTCGGGTTGTGAATACCAACGTAGAATCACAGCAGCCGAGATTGGTTGTTCCCCGAAAGACATTACATTCCCTGATGGGGAATCGTGGATTGTGCCAGAATATTGGGAAGCAATGTGCTATGGCAAGCGGTATGCGTGCCGACCCACAATGGGACTGACCGCTCTTTTCGATGCGCAGAATGCGACATGTGGCAAAATTTCTAATCCTTAATAGGATTTTAAGCAATATTCGCAATGACGAGTAGAGGCTGACTAGAATCAAGATTCTGTCATTGTGAGCCTGTAAATATGGTTGATTGCCACTGAAAGAAGGTCGAAATTTGTTGTGCTTGAATATTGGGAGGCAACGTGCAAGGGAAAACGATACGCTTGCCGACCCACAACGGGAATCCCTATTTTTCAAGCACAGAGCGCGAAGTGTACAGAGATAACCTCTGCTGACACTCGTTAACGCTTGATGCGCCGTCAAACGAGGCTTGCGGCGGTGCATCGTTGTGATTCTACTCTTTATTTTTTTAAAAAACTCTTTTGTATTCTATAAGGAGTTATTAGGTTTCAAATGAACTGCTGTTGGTCTCAACCCCCATTAGCAAGGGGACGATTTTAATAAGCTTTTGATAAGGACAAACGTATGCGCATTTTCTTGCTAGTGAGCATTGTCATTCTTTTCTCGACACAATAGGTAGCTTGTCGCATATCTTTAGGTAGTCAATTGAGCGTTCAGAGACATTTGAAGTTTTCGGAGGTGCGATTTCAATCGCACACATTCAATTATGCGTGCGGACTTTAGTCGCACCTCCAATTTGACGTCATTGCAAGATTACGCGAAGCAACCAACGATAAAGATTCCAAACCTAAATCTTCACCTCAAACAGCTGCACATCATTGCCCGCAATCTTTGTGGCAATCTCTTCAACAACAGGGGCGAGCTGTTCGAGGTCGATTGCCGTTTGTTCTTCGTCATTTGGTTGTGATTCTGTTTGTGTTTTTAGAGTTTTGGAGGCTTTGATTGCTAAATCTCCATTGCCATTTTGTTCCAATCTCTCTTTTGCTTCTTCTGCTTGTTTATCGAGCTGTTCACGTATCTTCTTGAGTTTGTCAAGGTTTTCTTCCCATTTTGCTTTGCCTGATTGTCTATTGGTAATATGATTGGCAATATCAAAAGAGTCATTTGATTGTGTTGAATCGGGTATTTCAATTTGATGATTAAAGACATTTCTTTCAGTCCAAAAAATAACTTGGTCAATATCATAAATGAGTTGCTGCAAATCCCCATCATAGAGTTCAGCAAGTTCTTCGATATTTCCATCAAAATTTTTATCCATTTCAAGGAATGAGTTGAGTTGCTCTTCAATGGTTTCAAACTCCTTCTTTCCTATATCCATTCCCTTCATTCCCTTGACATATCTATCCACCGCAACATCTGTTGCCGATGTTTCATCATAGACAAAAGTTACAAATGCTGTTTTAATATCTTGAGCCTCACTTCCTGTGATTCGTCCGCTCCCGTCTTTGTCTGCCCCAACATAGTCTTGTTGGTAGGCAATATCGCCAAACCAGCCGCTGACAAATGCTTCTGCCTTGCCATTAAGTCGAATCACGCCATCTTCACGTGCATAGAAACTATCCGCGCCAAATTGCCCTTTTAATCGATTGAGATTGTCATTTGAAAGATTTAAAGTAATGCGTTGATTTGTCTTTGGGTCGTTGAACATCACAGCAACAGAATCTTCGATATTATCGACTTTGTCGCTCACGCGCACATTGTTTGCGCGCATAAGGGCGGCAATGTTGGTGAGCCCATTTGCCTTGTCTTGCCTTTCTTCTTCAGCGAGTGCCTCATTGCTGCGGTTTGCAAGCCGAGTTTGCATAGCAGAAAACAATGTAACATTGCCTACATTGTAATGTTTGAGCATTCCAACCATTGCCATAATGACTCCTTGTTGTTAATTGTTTTAACATTGTTGATTGATTTGGTTTCTAAAGAAATCTCGCAATGATGCATAGGCGAATGAAAATGTTTCGGTATGCGATTTACGTTGAATCTTCGATTTTGTACTATATCGTAAAAATCCAAAATTTTTGTAGAGAAATTTTAATCTTTTGTTGTGTTGTTTATCAGCAAAGATTCTGGCAGGTTGATTGCTATGAGGCTAACATCTCTTGCAATGACAAATCTTTGTCATGTTGAGGCAAAGCCGAAACATCTCTTTAGATTCTTTGCATAGTTTATTTTTCTATAAGGGGGACAAGGGGGCTTATTTGCGAAGCAGCCCCTATGACATCTTTAATCGCAAATGCTAAAGCATTTGCTACTCGTTTGTCGCTTTGCGCCAAACGCTGCTAACACCCCCAAACCCCTGCACGCTTTTAAAGGATTAGACTATGTCATGTTCCACAGCGCAACGTCTCCATTATCGCCTTTGGCACGAATGGAGACGTTGCGCACTGTGGTTGGGATGTTGAGGATTGATAAACAATAGTAACTTTTTAGACGCTTCTATATTGTCATTGCGAGCGAGTCTAACAAGTGTGGCAATCGACTGTGTTGGGTTACAAACA
>CAMWUR010000086.1 GCA_947177485.1 uncultured Helicobacter sp. | reverse complement strand
AAGCATTGCTTGTGCGAGGGATTTTATATGAGGGGCACACATTGTCATGTTGAGCGAAGCGAAACATCTCCCCCTCCCTTGCGGAGGGGGCTGGGGGATGGGTCAATATGTCTCGGCTTTTATATCGCGTTTGTGCAGCCCAAAAATGTCTATATTCCAATCATTTGGATTGCAAAGGAACACCAGAACAAAGCCATTCCATTTCTGATATGGCGCAATCTCGCGCCGATTCTAAGCGGGCGCACGCTCACCGCGCCATTGTGGGCAAGGCAGCATTTCGCGCGCTATGTTGTGAGCGAGCAAAATGGAATCTTAACGCTTGATAGTGAGGCAATTGTGCAGAGATTCACCAAAGGAAGAAGCCGCTAGCCCGCGCGAAGCGAGCTAGCTGCGCCCTTAACGTTTTATCAATATCTCAAATATTAGCCTAAACAGCTTGATTTTAAGATATAATACACGTAAAGGACGCTTGGCATTTCTCTTGCGAGCCATGCTAGCCCCTTTCGATGGTAAATTGCCCGCCCCCTTGCGGGTTTGGGCACTCTGATTCTATCTTACAAATCTTAAACTCCCCCTGCTCACCTATTTTTGCCCCTCTTTTTATGCCACAATCCAATCTTTTGCATAGGAGGCTTCATGGGACTCTTCAAACGACTCAAGGATAAGATTAAGAATGTCTTCAAGCCCATTACAAAGGCACTCAATAAGGTTTGGGAAGCAGGCGCAAAGGTTTGGAAAACAATCTTGCAACCTCTCGAAAAACCCTTGCAAAAGCTCGCACAATTCTCGCTAAGAGTGGCGCTTAGAATTGCGACTTTAGGCACGAGCGAGATTGTTGGATTCCAAGAGGACATCATCAACTTCATAGGCAATGTTGGAAACGTAGCACTCAAGGCAATACGTGAGGCAACACGTGCGCTCTTCACGCAAGACTTCGAGAGATTGAAAGAAGCAGTCAAGGGCGCAATCCCAATCATCGTAGCTGTTGGCGCAACGATTCTAAGCGGAGGCAGCGCAGCACCTGCTGCTATCATTCTGCTTGATGCTGCATACAACGCAAACGGGCTTTTCACCCGCACACTCGAAATGCTCGGACACCTCGAAAACACCCTCTTTGGCTCGGATTTCATTGACAGATACACCAATGAAATCGTGATGTTTGGAACAATGGTTGCCGCTGCGGTTTGTGGCAGCATTGTTGGGAGCGAGCTCATCACAGGCGCAATGGATTTGTTGAACCTTAGCGAGAATGTGCGCAACACAATCGAGCTTGTGCAAGGCGCAAATAGCCTCTTTCAAGGGGGTAGAAACCTTTATCATGCCTACCAAAACCAAAAGCGCTACAAAGACGAATATGAGGAATACGCAAAGAAACTTCAAGAGCTCGAAATGCAACGACTGACTGCAAAAGAGCAATTTGAGGAATTGCTATCAAATGCTGATAAGTGGGATTATTTCGCAGGCGGCGAGAGATTCCATGAAAGTTTTGCAGGCAATACAAGCTTCAATGCAGGGAATGTGCCCTATATCGGGATTTTTAGGGATTAACTCCGCCCCTTGCGGGGCAGGAATGGCAATTGCTTGCCAAGAGGTGAGAGAAACATGAACTCTTAGAATCCTATCCATTCCACAATCGTTTTAACGATTTGTAAGACATAGTAGGCTATAATCAAGCGTTTTATGTTTTTCATTTGCTCCACCTCCTTTCTACAAGGAAGTTTTGCAAACCACCCCACAAGGAGCTGGCACTCCTCGTGGGAGATTCGCGCCTTGCACAACGATTCTACTCGCTTTTTTCTAAATTCCTGCTTCTTTCTGACATGTTGGATTGCTTCGGTTAGAGCCTTACAATGACGCAAAAATCCGCCTCATAGCAACACAAAACTTCCCCCTGTATCCCTATTTTTCGTTTTTTCTTTTTGCAAGAATGCGTCCAAAAAGGACACACATGGCAGACGAAACACTAAGCACCAAAATCGATAGAATCCTCGCTGAATACGACAAAATCATCACAGCAAGCACACAGACAAAAGAACGTTACACCGAGATTGTCGCAATCAGGGATAGTATCGCAACACTCAAGAACACACTCACAAACGACATCACAACGGCAAAGAGCCAAATCAAAGAGGCGAGCGACACATTTCTTACACGGCTCAACAATGCAAATGCAGCGATTGAGGAACTGATTGCACGCGCCGAAGCAAGTGCCGTGAGCTATTTCACAGCCGCAATCAGCAGCTTGAGCGCGCATGTAATGAGCCATTGTGCGCATATCACAGACTTGAGTGTGCGGCTTGAACGATTGGATTCGTTTGCTGTGAGTGCAGCGGGAGGACTTAGCACGATTCTTGCACAAATCGACCAACACGCACAAGACATCGAGAGTTTGCGCAAGAGTGTGAGCGCAATCGGGAATCTCCCGAGCCCGCTAATGCCCTTTCGGTTGAGCTTTAAAGAATTGCACACCGAGCAAAAATGGGAATGGTTTTTTGAAAGCATTGTATCGCATATCGCATTTGGAGGCAAAGATGATACAAAATCATAAACTCAAGCTCGCCAAACGCGTGAGCACACAAAGGCTATTGGAATTGGAAAAAGAGCTGCGAACAATGCAAAAATGCCAGCTCAAAAAAGAGATTAGCGCGCTTCTTTGCGAGCTGCGGACAATCAAACAGCTCGCAAAGAGCTCCCATCAAATTTGAAAGGAGGATTCAAGATGAAAGGAATGATACCAATCCTAAAGCAAACAATCGGTAACGAGAATGTGCATTGTGTGAATGCGCGTGAGCTGCACGAAAAGCTAGAGGTTAAAACGCGTTTCAATGATTGGATAGCGCGAAGAATCGGCGAAACAATGGCAGTTGGGGGCGAGGATTACTTTTACTCAAATTTGAGTAAGGGCGCAACCAAAGATTACCTGCTCACAATCGACCTTGCCAAAGAGTTTGCCATGCTCGAGCGCAATGCTATTGGGCAGAAGTTTCGGCGCTATTTTATCGAGTGTGAGCGCAGGCTTTTGGCACAACACCAAATCCCACAGAGCTATGCGGACGCACTTCTTGAGTGTGCGCGGCTTGAAAGTGAGCGCGAGAAGCTCGCACTCGAGGTGCAAAAGAACGCGCCGCTTGTGGCGCACGCAAAGGCGATTGCCGTAACGGACGGAATCCTGATTGGTGATTTTGCTAAGCTGCTTTGCAAGAATGGTGTGAATGTGGGGCAGAACCGCCTGTTTGCGTGGCTAAGAAGCGAGGGCTATCTCATGCAAGGCAACAAGCCCTACCAATGCTATATCGACAATGGCTATTTCGAGACAAGCGCAACCACGATAGCCACAAATCACGGCGCAAGAGAAGTCATAACAACGCGTATTACGGGCAAGGGACAAATCGCATTGAGCGACAAGATTACAAAGGCATTTTTAAAAGGAGTGGCACGATGAGAAAGAGGATTATCTATCGGTTTAGAATGATACGAGGCAGGAACGCGGATTATAGCGAGAGATATTATCGCATTAGTGGGGATTTTATTGTGTGCAAGATTGGCAATAGAATTGTGGATATGAGGAGGCAGAAATGAAATTCTACACAGCAAAAGAAGTTTGCGAGATTTTGCATATCAGCAGGCGCACATTGCAACGATATTGCAGAGAGGGAATGATTAAATATT
>CAMWUR010000085.1 GCA_947177485.1 uncultured Helicobacter sp. | reverse complement strand
AAAAAACAGACACCACCACCATCAAAATCACAAGCAGTGAGAAATCTGATGTGCCAGACTTAAGCCTCAACTGGGAGGGGAATGAGACACTAAGCCCAAGAGGGAGCTTGAATGCAAAGGAATCAGAGAGTGCGAAAGCGAAAATCGATGTCCCAAATGACCCGATAAAGGCGATACCGGCGGAAATGGGTTTAAATGGAGTTATACAAAGTGGAACAATAAGTATAGCAAATAATAATATAATAGAATCGTCATGGGTATCAAGCTCTGCCAGTAAAAAAGTTAGTAACACATACGGACAATATATTGATATATATAATGCTGATAAGACAGAATTTGTAAAAGCAACTATTGTAGATACTGATGGCACAATATATACATTGGTAGCCGAATCAGATTTTCAAAATTCAACAGCTACTCGTTCATGGATGTATTATTGGCAATTTGCAGTTGGTATTGCTCAACTTATTAATGGACAACCAATTGTTGGACAAAGACATCCGGTTGGGAATGCAGGTGATATTGGTTTTGGATCTTATACAACTGTAAAACTCTATAAGAATAATGATTTTACAAAAAATATTTTATCAGAATGGAATGCAGCTTTAAAGTATGATTTATTGGGCGGAATCAATGCAGTTCGAAGTGGTAGTAGTTTAAATTTCACCCTAGTCAACAACACCACCTACGAACCCAACGAATCTGTTACGATTAATGGCACAAAGATTAATTATACTGGCTATGTTCCTGTTGGGAAATACCAACAAGCCTATACTATCCCCGGCGAACCCACCAAGATTGTAACAGACTTTGAATCTCTTGCTGCTGGAGAGAGTGTTACCTTTGCTGGGAAGTCGGTGTTGGCAACAAGCTCTTTGAGTGGTGAAGATGTTGCGAGTGCATTCAAGGGAGATTCTGTGTCTGGCGCTGTTGTGTTGGGAGAATGGTATCAAGAATTCGATTCCGCTGGCACAATGGTTGCGGGGATTAACGAGAATGCTGTCGATTGGAGTGTGAGCGGTTCTGCACTCATCATCACAGACAGACCTAGCCAAACAAACCTTGATGCTGGAATCGCGCAAGCTATCAAGGGCTATGGCACAGATTCAAGCTTTATGCAGGCATTGCAAGTAACGGGTGTGAGTGCATTGCGCCCAAGTGTGCGAGGCACAACCAAACAAGGGCAAGATGAAGCAACGATTCATGCGGATAGTTATGTGAATCTCACTCTCTCTGTTGCTGGAGATACAAGCACAAAGACAGAGTTTGCAAAGAGTATCGATGAGCTAGGCACACTCTCAAGCATTAGCAATTTTGAGCTAGGAATCGACAAACTCACACTCTATCAATTTGCCGATGATGCACAGATTGAGTATCAAGGAGAATTGTTCGAGGCAGCTCATTGTGCAAGCCAAAGTGATTTGAACATTCAAGACAATGTCTATATCGATGAGTTTGGCACAACATTGCAAGCAAGAATCAATGCGCAAGGATTAATCACCTTTTCCCATGAATCCAGCATCGAATCCAAAGTCTATCTACTCAAAAACATTGCCACAAACAAGCTCGCTGGATTTGCGCATGATGAAGACTTCTATGTGCTTGCTTCAGGCAACAATCCAAACGCAACCACCGATGACTTGCTCATCAAGCTCACAGGCATTGGTTCGATGGTGTTTGATGTTTCTACACTATTGGGGTAAGGTCAAAGCAAAACTTGCGATGACATTCCTATTTGGAGGTGCGACTTTGGTCGCACTTTTGGTGCGCGATTCTTGTTTGTGTGCGGTTAAAACCGCACCTCCGAAGATTTGATTTGTCATGTTGAGGCAAAGCCGAAACATCTCATGATTGACAACATGAGATGTTCCCCCCAACAATCTCAATCCCTCGCCATTGCGGCTTTGTGTGGCTCATCGATTCCAACCTCATTGTTGTGTGCCAAATTTGTGCCTGCCTATCCCGCGTGGGCATTCTCATTTTGCGCGAGCAATTGTGCGATGTTTTGTTCGACAATGCTTGCCCTGCTGCCTCGCGTTTTTGGGATATACTTCGCATACCGACTAAACGTCATTTGCGTGTTGGCATGCCCGAGCGTTGCAGAGACCCAAAGAATGTCCTCCCCCGCGCTAATCATCGTTGTGGCAAATGTATGCCGCGTGTGATAGACGCTGCGGTAGGCGATGTTGCATTCAAGCAATGCTCTATGCCATTTTTGCATAATGCTATTGCTTTCTTGGTAATGCCCTCCCTTTTTGGTTGGGAATACCCAAATGCTGCTCGCCCGCGCTTTCATCGTAAGCAGCTTTTGCTTGACGCAAGGCAGCATATCAATGCGCCGTTTGCCCGTCTTTGGCGTGGTGAGCCCGCCTTTTGTTGCGTTGCGCTCAACCGCGATTGTGTCGTTCTCAAAGTCGATACAATCCCACGCGAGCGCGAGCAGCTCGCCCGTGCGCATTCCTGTGAAAAACGCGATTGCCGCGAAGTCGCGCACAAACGCGTCTTTGCAGCATAAAAGCCTCGCGATTTCATCAACGCTAAAGGGCATTGGCGGCTCGTTCTTTGGCAATTGTTTGGGCTTTTTGAGCCCGCTCATCGGGTTTGTCTCGATGATTCCGTCTTTAATCGCTTCGACAAAAATTTGATTCAGCAAAGACGCGATATGCGCGAGATACGATGCGCTTGGAATCTCGTTGTTTTTCAGCCGAAAGTTAAAGAACCATTCGCGCAATGTGGTATAATTCAAATCGCTCATAGCGGATTCTCCAAAGTGTGGATAAATCACCGTGCTAAGAAGTTTTGAACGTCCTAAAAAGCTTGAGCGCTTGAGCGTGCGTTCCCAAATCGGAACGAGCTTTTGGCAAAAGCTTTGCAAAGAGATTTGACTCTTTGTGAGTTTTGCCTTGAGCTCTTGCTCTTTTTCGTGCTCGTGTTTGTGCAGCAAGATTGCTTGAATCTCGCTTTCCCAATTGAGATTGACAAACTCGAGCATGCGTTTGCTCGCCCTCTTGCCCGTGCTTAGGCGATACCTCTTTCCGTTTATCGTGCCCTTGACATAAACGATTCCATTGCGTGAATAACTATGTTTTTGCATATTCCAATCCTCTTTTGCTTTTTGAGGACTGCTGGCAGAAGCATTATAACCTAAAATTTGTTGATTGCCGCACTGCTTATCCATACGCGTCTCCCTTCCTCTTTGTAATCGACATTTGGAATGATGTTCTTATTGTGCAACAAGCGCCGATATATCGTGCTTGCGCTCACGTTCTTGATGTCTGCGACTTGTTGGGCTGTGAGCCACGTTGTGGGCGCGCCGAGCTGCTTTTGCAAGAGTTTGATATGATTCTCGAGCGTTTCCATGCGCTGCTGCATTGAGACTAGGAGTGTCGCAACATCGCTAAAATCGTTGCAAAGCTGCATTTTGCCCCCCTAGTTTCTTGCCGATTTTTTGCACAATGCTTGCGTGTTGGAATCCGTTTTGCACCAAATCCACGAGCTCCTCGCCCTCAAACAGCACGATTCCATTCAGCAAGAGTTTGTTCTGCTCGGTGATGTTTGCGTTGCGCAACGCAAGGAGTTGGCTGCACACTCTTGCTGCTATGCCGTTGTATTTGCGCGAAATTGCTTGTTCGGCATAATATTTCACGGCTTTGCAATCGAGTTTATACGCAATCACATTGTCTGTGTCGCAAAACAAATCATGCGCGAAACGTTTGAGCTCATCATGTGGCACAAGCAAGATTTGTTCAGCGACAAGCTCGGATTCGATGTTGCACAACTGCCCTTTGGCAATGACTTCTTTAATCAGCTCATTGATGTTCATTGTATCCTCCTAAAAGCTTGGGTTGCGCCTCTACGCAATAGCTTTGCACATCGATTCCCTCGAGATAAAAAAGTGTGATTGCAGGTTTGTAGAGGTTGTAGCGGAAATTTTTCATGTAG
>CAMWUR010000084.1 GCA_947177485.1 uncultured Helicobacter sp. | reverse complement strand
AAAAACAAACCAAAAAACCCCCCCCCCCCCGCTGCCTATACAATTTTCCCACTTTGTTCCTTGAGGATGCGAGATGGAAATAGCATTATTGGTCGCTATCAGTCTCGCAACTCTCTTTGGAATGTTGGCTGGAATCTATGCTGTCTATAAAATTGTCTTGTGGTGTCATGATTGCTACCAATCTCTCTTTGGAACGCCCGATGCAATTGTCTTGTTAAATGGCAAAAAGAAATCAGGCAAAACAACAATTATCAAGCTACTCAATCATGGAGGCTTTGTGCCTTCGTATGAGGCAACGCAACAAGCCTTTATCAAAAAAGCTGCAAAGTTTCAAACACAAAATGGGCGCAGATATGTCTTTTGGGATACATCTGGATTATATCACACTAAAGACGCAGAGAAGCTCCATGATATTCTTGATAGCTTTCGCACAAAAGACAAAATTCAAATTATTAGCGTTTATGTTTTTAATCTCACTGAATACGAACAAATTCAATATGCGATAGAAGCGCATACAAAAGAATGCCGCGAGAAAGGATATATCGCGCTTGCATTCGCAACAAGAGGCGATAAACTCAATAGCACAGAACGGCGCAATTTGAATGCTGAAATGAGTAGAATCTTTGGCATACCCATCAAAGTCTTTGACCTCACGCTTGCTCCTGTTGAAGAGATTATCGAGTTTATAGAAATGGGAGAAACAAATACCACATACAAAATGAACAAAAATAAAAAAGACTTGTAAAACGATTCGTTTTGTGCTAGAATCCTAAAAAAAAGGAGTTACTATGCACATGGCAGATGCTTTAATCTCTCCCTCAATTGCTTGCGCGATGTATGTTTGCGCTGGTGCTGCGGGCGCGTATTGTATCAAAAAAATTGAGCTTCAAGATGATGCAAAAAAAATTGCTATGATGGGGATTATGGGGGCTTTTGTGTTTGCAACACAAATGATTAATTTTGCCATTCCGGGCACGGGGTCATCAGGGCATCTGTCGGGCGGTGTGCTGCTCGCGGCAATCCTCGGTCCCTATGCCGCGTTTCTCACGATGATGAGTGTGCTCCTCATTCAATGCCTCTTATTCGCCGATGGAGGCTTATTGGCTTTGGGCGCAAACATTTGGAATATGTCTTTTTATGGCTGCTTTATCGGGGCTTTGATATGGAAACTCATGATGCAAAATGGCGCTTCTAAGACAAAAATCATTCTTGCTTCACTGATTGCTTGTGTGCTTTCTTTGCAGCTTGGTGCTTTTTCTGTCGTCATCGAAACGCTTCTTTCCGGCATTACCTCTCTACCTTTTGCCATTTTCGCCGCGGCAATGCAGCCCATTCATCTTGCCATTGGTCTTGTAGAAGGGCTCATCACCGCTGCTGTGCTGTGTTTCATCTACGAAACACGTGGGGAGATTCTTTGGGGCATTGGGAATCTCGCGTCCAAAACAAGGCTCACTTTCTCGAAACTTTTGGGCGTGTTGTCGGTT
Organism: uncultured Helicobacter sp.; assembly: GCA_947177485.1. Lineage (GTDB taxonomy): Bacteria > Campylobacterota > Campylobacteria > Campylobacterales > Helicobacteraceae > NHYN01. The sequence continues at coordinate 2,539 of CAMWUR010000084.1, read as the reverse complement.
GCAACATTGACAATCGCCGCGCTCCTCTCGCTTGTGGCTTCAGAGTTTCCCGATGGCTTAGAATGGTCTTTGGAAAAAGTCGCAGGAACAAGCGAACTTGAATCGCAAGGCAGCATTTACGAAACAGCACTCAAACTCCAAGAATCGACAGCCTTGCTGCCTGATTATGCCTTTATCGATTCGCAAAGCCCCTTAGGCACATCTGTTTCGGGTATTGTAGGTGCTTTGGTTGTTTTGTTTCTCTGTATTTTTGCCTGCTATCTCTTTAGAATCTTTAAGAGCAAAACAAGCGTTTAATGGACAAAATTTCCCAAGCGGTGCAGCAAATTCAACGTCTCAATGAACTTGCTGCTAAAAATTGTTGGATAAATAGAATCCACCCTATTTCTAAACTTCTTATTACGCTTTTTTACTGCGTCCTTGTCGTGTCTTTTGATAAATACCATTTTGTTGGTTTGCTCGTAATGGCTATCTATCCACTCATCATGTATGAAATTGCTAGCATTTCTATCTTAAAAACACTCTACCGCCTAAAAATCCTCTTACTCTTTATCGCTCTTTTTGGAATCTTCAACCCATTTTTTGATGACAAACCCCTCATCATTATGCAAGATATTGTGATAACAGGTGGAATGGTCTCGATGCTAACACTTCTTATCAAAGGAATCTTGAGTTTGCTCGCGTCCTATTTACTGATTGCCACAACCTCTATTGAAGGCATTTGCTATGCCTTAAAGAAACTCTATGTGCCAAAAATCCTCGTAACGCAGATTTTGCTTCTCTATCGCTATATCCCACTCTTTTTGCTCGAAGTCAAACATACCCTAGAGGCTTATTCTTTAAAAACAATGCAAGAACATGGAATCCGTTTTAGAACATGGGGTTCTTTGGTGGGGCTGATTTTATTACGTAGCTTGGATAGAGCCAATGAAGTCTATCAGAGTATGTGTATTCGAGGATATAGAGGAGAATTTTATGCCTTTAGCACTCAAAAGATGATAGGACGTGATGTTGCATATTTGCTGATATGGGCAATTGTGTTACTCATTTTACGTTTTGTTTCTGTTTCGGAAATCATAGGGGAATTTTTAATATGAATCCTCATATCTCCTTGCAATCTCTTCGTTTTCATTATGAAAAAGGCAAAGAACTATTACAAGATATTTCGCTAGAGATTCAAAAAGGAGAAAACGTTGGAATCGTTGGGCAAAATGGTGCTGGGAAATCGACTTTGCTAAAGCTTCTCGTTGGGCTTGAAATGGCTTTTCATGGCAATATTTATATCAATGAGATTCCACTCAATCGAGATAATTTAAGCTTGATTCGTCAAAAAATCGGCTATGTCTTTCAAGATTCTAATCATCAACTTTTCATGCCAAATGTTTATGAAGATGTGGCATTTGCGCCCCGTAATTTTCAGCTTTCAAATCTCGAAGAACGTGTCAATCTGGCTTTGGAACAAGTCGGAATCCTCCACCTCAAACATCAAGCAACACATCATCTTTCAGGTGGAGAAAAAAAGCTTGTTTGTCTTGCAACGATTTTATCTGTCAGCCCCGAGATTCTGCTTCTTGATGAACCTTCATCAGCACTTGATTCAAAAAATAGACGCAATCTCATACGCATCTTAAACCAACTATCTCAAACAAAGCTGATTATTTCACATGATTTAGATTTTATCCTAGAAACATGCCAACGAGTCATTGTGCTTTATAATGGAAAAATTGTAGCCGATGGTCGTTGCAAAGACATATTGAGCAACAAAAGATTACTCGAAACATATTCTTTAGAACTCCCTCTGTCATTCACAAAAATCTAGCCTCTATCATTGCGAGGAGCGTGGCAATCAACTATGTCGAGTGTTCAGAGACGTTTGATTGCTTCGCGTAAGCTCACAATGACGAATCTTTGTCATGTTGAGGCGAAGCCAAAACATCTCATGATTCTCACAACATGAGATTCTTCAGCCTAAAGGCTTCAGAATGACAAATCATTAGAATTGTTTGAGATTCTAAATGTGGTGATTTTTTAAGGAGGATAAGGGGGCTTATTTGCGAAACAGCCCCTATGACATCTTTAATCGCAAATGCTAAAGCATTTGCTACTCGTTTGTTGCTTTGCGCCAAACGCTGCTTTCACCCCCAAACCCCTGCACGTTTTTTAAATGTTGTGTTCCGTATAGATTATGTCCATGTTCCACAGCATAACATAATGTTATGCCTTTCGGCTCGAACTTTGTCATTCTGAAGTCGCGTCAGCGAGTGAAGAATCTCAAAAGTTTGAAAACAAAAGAGATATTTCGCTTCGCTCAATATGACAAATGGAGGTATGGTTTCAACCACACATATTCATTAATGTGCGACCGAAGTCGCACCTCCAAGTTTTGACGTCACTATGGTAATATCATTGCGCTGACGTTGCTGAAGCAATAACAGAATCGCCAAATCAATCTTGATATGTCAAATTTTATGTTATAATCAAATTTTGAAAGGGTACAATCAATGAAACAAGCGGCAACACAATATCAAAGCCATAATCC
>CAMWUR010000083.1 GCA_947177485.1 uncultured Helicobacter sp. | reverse complement strand
GTCATTGCAAGCGTGTGCCCAAAGCAATCCATGACGTTGAGCAACTCGGAATCATGGATTGTTTTGTCTGCTTTGCAGACTCGTAATGATGAATCTTTGTCATGTTGAGGCAAAGCCGAAACATCTCATTCTTAGAACATGAGATTCTTCAGCCTAAAGGCTTCAGAATGACAAAGCATGAGATTTGTTTTGAGATTCTCAATGTGGTTATTTTCTAAGGGGGACAAGGGGAGCTATTTGCCAAAGCAAACAACAACATATCTGCGTTTCTTATGATAATTATCCCCTTATCCCTTAATTCCTCAAACCCCTGCACGCTTTTTAAAGGATTAGACTATGTCATGCTCCACAGCGCTGCGTCTCCATTATCCCTTTGGCTCGAACATAGCCGTTGTGCGCTGTGGTTGGGGATTCTGGAATCTGTGGGCAATAACGTATTGGAATCATCGAGGATTCATCGGCAGCGAGAGCGAGGGGCATTGCTGCCCTTTTGCGAGCTGTCTGTAAAGTCGCAGCGACATTTTTTTGAGACTTATAAATGTCAGTGTTCCTGCAGCGAGACCACCAAGAATAGGGATAATTTTTGAGATTCCCTTTGCAAAATTTTCTTTTGAAAGCTGCACACCTACAAAATTTAAAATATTTTTGATGACATCATATCCTAGAATCTGCACAAGCATGCTTTGAGGCAGTGTTTGAATCGCCGCATTTTCAATGCTTCGACACAATTTGAGCAATGCTGTGTTTGCTACACTGCTGCCGAACATCACGCCAAGATAGAGCATAAAAAGTTGTATATCGCGTGTGCGCTGCTCCTTGTTCTCATAGTCTTTTGGCATACCTGATAAAAATGCCAGTTTTTGGGCAATGCGCAGCGCATGTGCCATGAATTGCAAAATATCTGCGGGAACTGTCCCAAATATCGCCATTCCCCCCGGGATTCCTGTTGCAAATGAAATCAATCCAGCCTTTGAAGCTTCATAATCGATGATAGCACGCGCTTTTTGCTGAATTACGCAGTGAGGAATCCCAGCCTTGAAAGCACCGCTGTCAATGATTGTGGGCAAAAGTGAGTTGTATTCTCGGAATGTGTCTTTGAGAAAATTTTCGCGTTCAATCCGCACAAGCGGGAGATTAGCAGTTTTTTGTAGAGTGTCTAGCATGGGAGTAGTCAACATTGGAGCTCCTTTTGAAATAAGACATGATAACTATTCTTGACTTATAGAAAGCTTTGAGATAAAAAACTAGAATGATTCTTGAAATTAAGACATAGGACGATGTGCAATGTTTCGGCAAAATCCATAGCAACCAAATGTCTTTAATATGCCGCGTTCGCTTCGAGTGAGTCCTCATAATGGCTCATTTTTATCATTCTAAAGTCTGCAAACGGGCGAAAAAGCCCGAATAATAGGGAAACTAAAGAGATGCAACGTTATCGCTCAACAGACAAAATGGGGGCAGGCTCGATAGGCAAGATTCCGCCATTGCAGGGCGCGCTCTCGCAATCAAATACCTTTGAACATTTGATGTTGCTTGCGCGCAAGCCCTCGCAATGACAATTGGAATCTTTCCTTACACCACTGCAAGTCCGAGTTTTTGCAATATTAATGTTTCAAATAATAAAACGGATTGCCGCGAATCCCAAACTGCACGGTGGTGTAATGGCTTTTGGTTTTTGTCGATGGCGTGTATTGGATATGCTCGCCATATCTCGATATTCCAAACGCAATTTTTGCAAAAATATCCAAATTTCCTCCAACATTTCGTGAAAATCCGAGATATGCTTCGGATTCATAGCCGCGAATCTGATAGCGCAATCCATCGAATCCATGAACCCCAGTGCTTTTTATCGGGAATTTATAGTTTGCGCCATACATGAATGACGAGCCAGTGCCCGCGAGAATCCCCAAAAAACTTTGAGATGTCGGAATGGCGCTTTCGCCCTCGAGCCCGATTGAGACAAGCTCATAGCTCCACGCAATGTGGCGGTAAACCCAGTCTTTTTCGACATTGCGCGTAATCCAATGCGCATTGAGAAAAAGAAGGTGGTTATTGCTGTTTGTTAAGCTCAAAAGATTGTATCCAATGCCAATTCTTAGGTCAGACATCGAATCGTGTGTCTGTCCTTCGCGCGGGAAATCATCAATTTCTGAAAGAGAAGGGAAATTGTTTGGATAGATTTTTCTATCGCCCGTACTGCTGTATGACAGATTCACCTTGAGGTCGCGCCGAAACGCCAAATCGCCGCCGAGCTCATAGACAAGCTGCGAGCCGCTGTGCTTGTCGTTTCCTGCCCATTGCGCTGTATTGCGAAAGCCAAAGCCAAGACTTGGATTCGCGACCACAAAGGGAATGGATTGCATCGACTGTTCCGCAGCGAACATGCAGCCCAGCAATGATAATGTGCCGACAAATTTTGAGATTTTCATCATGTCTCCTTTTAGCTAGGATTCTAGCATTTGATTGTTTTGATATGGGTATCATACTCTAAAAATATGCAAGAAAAGTTAATGAATTATAAAATCATAGATTTTGCTCTTTGTGTGAGCGGGATTGTGTGTCATTGCAAGAATTGCTTAGAATCCGAAGCAATCAATAGGCATAGAACCAAGCCTTTGTCATTCATTTTGAAGCTGTTTGTGTGGCTGAAAAATCTCAAAATAAGAATCCGCTAGAAATGTTTTGACTATCGCCTTAACATAGCAACCTATCCTCTAACCCCAAAACATGGAGAGAAAGAAAATGCTTGCACTTCCACATCACCCCAAAATTGCATCAATCTTTTCCGCAAGAATCTGCGCGCTATTGCCGACATTGTATACAATGTCATCACGAAATGCACGAATACGTGGGGCAAGGTCGCCTTGTTTTGCCTGCGCAATGAGCGTGCCAAGCTCGGCGAAATTGCGCGCAACACCGCCGATTTGGTGCGCATTTTCCGCAATCGCGCCGCCTGTGCTGTGTGGCATAAAGAAAAAGCAAGGGCGCAATGTGCTAAAGGCAAAGCTAAAGCCTGTGGTGCTTGCATCTGTAATCATAAAATCAATCTTATCATAAAAATCAGTGTTCATATCATTATCAAAAACTACGCGCGGATTCTTCTCGAACTTGAACTGCAAAAGCGTAAATGGGCGCTGCTTGCCGCTAGAAACGAGCGGATGCACGCGCACGAGGATTGTGTAGCTCGTGTTTGCGAGCAGCCATTCGATGCAATTCGCATCAAAGCCGATGACGGCGTTGAGCTCGCCGAGATTCTCTTTGTCATAGTGCAATGTGGGGCAGTAGGCAATCATGTTTTGCGATTGGTAGACGTATTGCGCAATCGATTCATCGAGTTTGGGGTAGCCAATCTGTAATAATTCTGTGTTTGATGTGCGATTCTCATTCTCGCAAAGCGCCTGATATACAAGACGTGAGGGCACAACATAATAATCGGTTGGGCAATTCACACCGGTGGGCTCGAGCAGACTATGGGGGAAGTAGATTCGCTTCGCACTCTTGCTCAAAAACTCACGGTTGATGCGCCCGTTGTCATAGCACACTTCATCGGCGCTTAGAATCAAGTCGATTCCTGCAATGTCGATTTGCGGGTAATAATGGCTGCCATCGTTGCACACAATCCGCCAACCCACATTGCTTACATATTCATTGCCTGCGCCAATCAATGTGCTGTTTTGATAGCATGGAATTGTGATGACATGATGCTTTTGTGCCAAAATCGAGGGTAGCGCGCCAAACTGCCGTTCGTAACTCGGATAAAAAGAGAGTACGACAATATTCTTTTTGTTGCGCGAAAGCGCCGCGGTAATTCTCTTGCAAACGTCCTGCTCCCAAAACTTGATTTTGTCCATTTCTTGCTTGGTAGGGCTCATACGATTGTTCCTGAAAGATAAGCTTCAATCTTGCTTTGTGTATTTGCCACGAGCTCGGGGAGATTCGCAATCGTCTCGGCAAGCTCGGCGAGGCTAAATACAGAGATGGCGAAAAGGTCGATGAGCTTGCTAAGCCTGTCGTCCCCGCCGCCTCTGCCCGAAAAGCCGAGCAGGCAGAGAATCGCGGGCTTTTTGTGGACAAACGCATATTCCCAGATTCGACTTGAAACATCAGTTACCATTGCCATACTCTGCGCCACCTCGCGCAAATCGGCGATGGGCTCGATGGGCAGGTGTGCAAGAGATTCTAGGCAGCAAGGCTCATAAATCTTTTTGAGGG
>CAMWUR010000082.1 GCA_947177485.1 uncultured Helicobacter sp. | reverse complement strand
TTTTCTAAGGGGGACAAGGGGGCTACTTGCCAAAGCAAACAATGAAATGTTTGCATTTCTTATGATAATTATCCCCTTATCCCTTAATCCCCCAAACCCCTGCACGCTTTTACAATGTGCGTTGCACTTGCATGTGTCGATGTCCACAGCGCTGCGTCTCCATTATCGCCTTTGGCACGAATGGAGACGTTGTGCGCTGTGGTTGGGGGATTGGAATTTTGCTAGAAATTTTGCTTTTTGTCATTCTGAAGCCTTTAGGCTGAAGAATCTCATGTTGTGAAAATCATGAGATGTTTCGCTTACGCTCAACATGACAAAGATTTGTCATTGCGAGCAAAGCGAAACAATCAACGATTCTAGCGGCGCGAGAGGCAGAGGATTGCGACAATCGCGAGCGAGCCACCAATAATGGTATTGAGCGTGGGTGTTTCGCCAAGCAATGCCCAGCTAAGAAGCATTGCAAACAGCGGCACGAGCAGATTAAATGCGCTTGCCTTGCTACCGCCAAGCTGCTTGATTGCATGGTAATAGAGTGTCGTTCCAATCGCAATCGAGCAGCAGCTAATAAAAAGCATTCCAGCCCAAAAGACCCAATCAAAATGAAAAATTGCAAGCAGCTGTGTGGGCTCATGTACAAGGGGCGCAAACAGAATCACACTAAGCAAGCAGATATAGAAATTAATCGCCACAGGGTGTATGTCGTGGTGGATATTTTGCAAGATGAGTGTGAGAATCGCCCAAACAAACGCCGAGGCGACAAAATAGAGATTGCCATTTGCGAGCAAGAGTTCAGGTGTGTAGAGTTGTGTGAGCAAAAATCCCGAGATAAGCCCGAGAGATAGCCCAATGGATTCGAGCTTGCTTGGTTTGTGGCGGTAGATGAGAAAGGCAAGCAGAAACGTTGCGATAGGAATGAGTGTTGTAACAAGCACGCCCCCCGCCCCTGCAAGCCCCATGACGATTCCGCGAAAAAAGAGTAGGGCATAGCCGACATTCATGAGGCTTGCAAGCAGCAAGAAGAAAAAAGTGCGGCGCGAAATGGCGAGGTTGACATGCCAAAACAACACCATAGGCAAAAAAGACACCGTAGCAATGGCAAATCGCCAAAAGGCGAGCACATCAGTGCTCGTATAATCCACAATGAGCTTGGTCGCGCTCCACGCGCCGCCCCAAAAAAACATGGCAACGCAGAGTTGAATCACAAATTTTGCCTGCATACTCCCCCCTTGCGCACCGCGCTGCTACAAACACATACCTTCTTTCTTGTTGCTGATGAGGTCTTTCATATTGAGATAATTATTGAGTGCTGATATATAGGCTTTTGCTGTTGCCATTAATGTATCAATGTCGACTCCATGCCCGATAATGGCAGGCTTGCTTGGTTCAAATTGCACCTTGACAACGACTTTTGCGAGCGCGTCTTTACCGCTTGTAACTGCCTCGACTTTATAGTCTTTCAACGTGCCGCATTGTCCGCTTGCGCGGTCGATTGTTTTGAGAATGCTATCCACTGCGCCATTGCCAAGCGCCGAATCACTCAATGTTTCTCCATTTTTTGTAATGCTTACAGCCGAGCAATGCTGCCCATTGGAGCACACACTGACCTGCAAACATTCAAGCACAAAGATTTGCGGAATATGCGTTGTTTCTTCGCCCAAAATCGCGCGAATATCATCATCAAAGATGTCTTTTTTGCTGTCGCAAAGTTCCTTGAATCGCGTGAATGCGTTTTGAAATTCCTCTTCGCTAATGTTGTAGCCAAGCGCAAGAATCTTGTCCTTAAACGCCGCGCGCCCTGAATGTTTGCCGAGCACCAGCCCATTGTTTTCGGGGATTCCAATATCGCTTGGGCGCATAATCTCATAAGTTTCAGGGTTTTTGAGCACGCCGTCTTGATGGATTCCGCTTTCATGCGCAAACGCGTTCTTGCCTACAATCGCCTTGTTGGGTTGCGGGCGAATGCCGGTAATATCGGCAACAAGTTTGCTGATTCCATAGATTTCGCGCGTGTTGATGTTGGTTGTGAGATTGCCAAACAAATCCTTGCGCGTCTTGAGAATCATCGCAACTTCTTCAAGCGCCGTATTGCCCGCGCGTTCGCCAAGCCCATTAATCGTGCATTCGACCTGCCGCGCGCCATTTAAGATTCCATACACCGCATTTGCCGTTGCCTGCCCCAAGTCGTTGTGGCAATGCACAGAGAGAATCGCCTTGTTGCCAATGAACGCGGCAAGCTCGGCAATCATTGTGCCAATCTCGTTGGGGAATCGGTAGCCCACGGTGTCAGGGAGGTTGAGTGTGGTTGCGCCCGCTTCGACAACAGCGCTTAGGATTTCTTTGAGGAACGACATCTCGCTTCGGCTCGCATCTTCGCAGCTAAACTCGACATCGTCCGTGAAGCTTTTGGCGAGTTTCACAGCTTCGATGGCTTTGGCAATCACCTTATCGGGTGTGAGTTTGAGCTTGTATTCCATGTGAATCGGGCTTGTTGCGATAAAGGTGTGGATTCGTTGTTTGGGTGCTTTGGCGATTGCCTTTGCCGCTGCTTCGATGTCGGCAGGAACGGCGCGCGCAAGTGAACAGACGGTGCTTTTTTGCACAAGAGCCGCAATTTGTGCAATCGCTTCAAAATCGCCCGGGCTTGATGCGGCAAATCCTGCTTCTATCACATCAACACCCAAACGTTCGAGCCCGAGTGCGATTTTGATTTTTTCTTCGGTTGTCATCGATGCGCCGGGGCTTTGCTCGCCATCGCGCAAAGTTGTATCAAAAATAATTACAGATTCCATAATTGTCTCCTTTGGTTAGAGTTGGGTAAAAAATGAATAATAAAAGAGTGATAGAAGTACGTGCTGCTAGCGCAGCAGCAGGAAAGCGCGGAGAGAATGCGCGCGCATGGCGCGCAAGAGGCAATCGCTTATGCGAATTGAGATTTGACGGAATCTGCCCATTTGGCTATTCTTCCTGCTGTTTGGTCGTCCTGGTTTGCCTCGTCAATCATAAGCCCGATAAACTTGCCATCGACAACAGATTTGCTGCTTTCAAAATTGTAGCCATCAGTGCTGGTTTGCCCAATCACTTTTGCGCTAGAGGCGAGTTTAGCGTAGATATGTGAAACGCCTTCGCAAAATGTTTCGCCATAGCTGTCTTGGTCGCCAACACCGACAAAGGCAATGGTTTTGCCCGCAACATCGCTGGCTTCGATGTTGGGAAGGAAATCTTCCCAATCGCTTTGCAAATCACCCTCGCCATAGGTGGGGGAGGCAAAGATGAGGTTGTCAAATTTTGCAATATCATCTTTGCTTGCTTTTGAGACATTGAAAAGCGTTACATCGCCCAAGGCGTCTTTGAGTGCATTCGCGATATTTTCGGTATCTCCGCCATCGCTGCCATAGAATAATCCGATAGGTTTCATTGTGTGTCCTTTTGATGAAATAAATGCAAATCATAAAGAAATAGACCTTATAAGCACATAAAAGCACATGGGTTTGTGCGGAGAGTGTTACGATTTGGAATCTGCCTAGAATCGCAACGGATTCTAGCTATCATCATTGCGTTGGTATTGCCGAAGCAATCAACGACGTCGGGCAACACAGAATCGTTGACTGCTTCGCTTTGCTCGCAATGGCAAATCTTTGTCATGTTGAGGCAAAGCCGAAACATCTCATGATTCTCACAACATGAGATTCTTCAGCCTAAAGGCTTCAGAATGACAAATAGCAAATTTTCTAGTAAGATTCCAAACTCCCAGCCACAGCGTGCACGTCTCCATTCATGCCAAAGGGATAATGGAAATGCAGCGCTGTGGAGCATGACATATCCGCGCGGAGCACACAATTAAAAAGCGTGCAGGGGTTTGGGGGATTAAGGGATAAGGGGGCTGCTTCGCAAATAAACCCCCTTGTCCCCCTTAGAAGAAAAAAGCAAAGCATGGAATTACTAGCCAAGATGAAAACGAGACAAGAATTGGAGGTGCGATTTCAATCGCACATAAATGAGAATCGCATACCAAGTGCGACTAAAGTCGCACCTCCATTGTCATGTTGAGCGTAAGCGAAACATTTCTTTGGATTCTTTGCATGGTTTATTTTTCTAAGGGGGACAAAGGGGCTAGTTGCCATAGCAAAATGGAATGCTTGCGTATTCAATGATAGCTTCGCCCTTATATCCCCCTAACACCCCCAAACCCCTGCACGCTTTTTAAAGGATTAGACTATGTCATGTTCCACAGCGCTGCGTCTATGTTATGCCTTTCGGCTCGAACATAGACGTTGCGCTCTGTGGTTGGGGATTCTAGAATCGATGAGCAATGGCGAAACGTCATTGCGAGGAGTGCAACGAGCGTGGCAATCCACGACATCGGGTAAATTGTCATGTTGAGGCAAAGCCGAAACATCTCGTCTCGTTATGGCGGGCATGTGCAAGAATGCGGAGTACCCCACAATAGCGATTTTTCGCATCAAGCTTGCAATTTCATTGAAATTTTAGGATTTTTGAGATAGATTCAAACATCTAAAAATTGAATCAAAAGAGAAATGATGATGGATAGACCCATAGCCCATAAACTGCGGGGGGGGGGGGGTTATT
>CAMWUR010000081.1 GCA_947177485.1 uncultured Helicobacter sp. | reverse complement strand
AGCGCTTCGTCTCTGTTATGCCTTTTGGCTCGAACATTGCCGTTGCGCGCTGTGGTTGGGAAAAAAATTGATGAGTCATGGCAAGCAAAGCATGGATAGCGGAGGTGCGACTTTAGTCGCACTCGTTTATATGATGTGTGCGATAAAATCACACCTCCGTTGTGGTTAATTTGGCACAATCGTATTCTTGCGCGCGGTTTTTTGGAGAGAGAATAGCAATAAAAAGAGCAGGAGCATGTAAGCAAAATTCAGTATTCCGAAAGCAAAGGAAAATGTATTAAAATATAATCCAAGACTATCAACACAGTAATATTCAAAATTTTCATTTTCTATGAGTTTTCCCATAATTGGCATGAGTAGTTTCGGTTTAAAAATAAGCATAGCCATAACAATAGGATAAGAAACTAAAGCAACACATGTCCTAAAAGTAAAAGGAAATAAATATATTAAAAACGCAGCACATACAAATCCTAGAACCAGAAATATATTCAAAAATACTTGATAATACAAAAATACAAAACATATAACAAGTATTAATGATAATATTACAATTTCAATAAGCTTCAATTTTAGCATAAAGCAAAGTGATATAGTTATAAATATTAAAGTTACAATAAAGATTTCCCAAATCTCAACTTTGTATATTTTTGCAACAATACAATCAATAGTAATATCTTGAATATATATATCCAATCCCAAATTTACGACACCAAATAATGCAATCAGAAAAATAACGTTATTTAGAATTAGTAATAAATCTGTATGGTGGTCAGAGGTGAGGCGATAACAATAAAGCTGGATTCTGTCGACAAAATCTCGAGTGCTGGTTTCTCTATTTTCTTTTTTCTTTAAATCCAATTCAATTTCTTTACAATAGAGTTCCATTTTACGAAAACGAGAAGCACCGAGTAGGTTGCCGCTTTTGATAAGAGCATTTTTGATATTCTTAAAAACATCACGAAATTTATCAGCTTCGCTACATGTTTGCACTTCTCCTTTCAAGCCCTCAAAATCAAAATTAAAAATTAGCGTGTCTGTCAAATTGAGATGTTCATTAAACATTGCTTGGAAAAAAATTGGGTTTTGACTAAATTTTGTTTGATAAAAATGTGCATTCTTGCAAAATTCACTCCGCTCAAAGTCAGCATTTCTCATAAAGTCTGCTTGGTCAAAATAGGCACTAGCATTAAAAATAGCTTCTTTAAAGTTAGCTTTTTCATAAAAAGTTGAATTTGAAAAATCTACTTCATTTTGAAATTTACAATTTGAAAAATTTGCCTCTCTTTTGAAATGTATTGATTTCATATTGACGTAATGAAAAATAGAGTTTTTTAGTTCAAGAATCTCCAAAAAAACAGAATCGAAAAAATTTACTTCTTTTTGAAAATCACATTCAGAAAATTGTGCTATACTATTAAATTTTACATTAATAAATGAAACCGCAGATTCAAAAGTTTGTATTTTGAAAAATAATACCTTGCAACATTGTGATTGATGAGCAGTGAAAAGATTTTTGAAAGACACAATTATTAAAGGTTATTCTTTTGTTAATTAAAAAAGTTTCATCACCTTTTGTGTTGTTAGTAGATATTCCACTTGGAGATACCTCACACCTAAAAATACAACGTTCAAAAGAGAGGTTGCAAAGCTGAAATAGATGTATTCCAATGTTATCATTATCTTGAATAGATTCTATGCTATCAATATATAGTTCTCTCCCGCCAATCTTTGGTCGAATAATATATGTGTTATCGTCCTTTTCGATTTCGCATTCATTTTCTTTTAATCTAAGTGCATTCTTGATTTGATTTTTAATGCTATCGCTATATATACAACACATTCTTATTTCTTGATGTACACTATATTAGTCATTTTTCGTTATCGTCCAAATTTATTCGCTTCTTCATTAATTAAATTTTCGTCTATTGTTGTTGAGCCCTTATCTCTAGTTTTTCGCCATGCACCATTGATTCTATGGCTTTCTTCAACAAGTTCCCAAGCCTTTTTATAGGCACATCTATCAATGCTTGAATCGATAATGTCTGTATTAACACCATCAAGAACACCACTTTCTCCTGTTCTCTCAATATTTCTTGAACCATAATCACGATAATCATCATACACATTGCGCACAACGGGACCATATTGCCAAGCCTCAAAATCCTCCTTAATCAGTTGTTGCCCAGTGCGTTTGCGATAGTCCAACTCTGCAAAATACATCGTTTTTTGCAATTCCAAATTGCTCATTCTTCTTGGTGATGTATTGATGATATATTTTGCCAAATCAGTCGCCTTTATTAATCCTTTATCTTCCTTTTCCACAATGCCATCCTCCTCATTAAAATTATGCCAATCAATTTCTTAAACATAGCCACTGATGCACAAAATCACGCGTGCATAGCTCAAAATGAAACACGAGCAAAAGTTATTCCATAAAATAGTAAATGCAGCAGCAACAAAGCCGCATAGCAAACTTGCTATCTAATTTTGTTATATAGAAATTTTATAAAGAAATGTTCAATGTGAGTTCTGTCCCCCCTCAAAAGAGGGGAGGACAAGCCCTAGTATGGGTGCAAGAGTAAGCATAGAAAAAATCTTTCCTACACTACGCACCTACCCCAAAATCGTCCCAATATCCGTGATTCCGCTCACGCCAGCAAGCTTAATCACGAGGTCATCGGTCGTGGAATTAGCGTTTGCGCCAGTGGCGATGACATAGAAATCGCCAGCATGCTCGAACCCAGCAACCTTGTTGGCTGTAATATTGTTCAAAGCAGCAAAGAGCTTATGCTCAAGCGTAATGCTATCAGCGCCTGTCGTTGCGCCGCTCGCATTGATTGTGCTAAAGCTGAAGATTCCGTTTGCCGCGCTTGCAGCGAGCGTGCTTCCAGCAGTGTCGAGATAAATCGCATCGCCGCTTAATGCAGCAAGGCTTGCACCATCGGTTGCGAGATACTTGCCTGCTGTGCCGTCATTGTTGATGTCAAACTTGTTCAGCGCAAGCTTGTCGTTGCTCACATCAAAGTTTGTAATCGTATCCAACGCATTTGTGTTGGCTTTCACCACTGTAACAACACCCGCGCTGCCCGCTCCACTTGGTGCGTTGCCTGCAGTAAAGCTAAAGGTTACATAGCTATCAGCCAAAATCTCCTCTTCGGCTTGCCCTTGTTGAGTCGTGCTGCCGCTCACATTTTTAATGTTCACGCCCAACGCTCCAGTGCCGGTGAGCACATTTGTAGCGGGAGAGAGGATACCGCTTGGTGTGCCATTAGCTGCTCCAGGACCAATATCAAGAATCGTAAGCTTGCTGCCGTCAATTCCGTATGCCACTTTTGCTTCGACAATGTTGGCAGCTGTCCAATCAGCTACAATCACTGCACCATCGAACGCCTCGCCTTTTTTGTATGTGAACGCCTCGGCGACTTGCTCCCCTGTGAGGTCAGATGTGGCGAGAATCGTCTTTCCATTGAACGTATAGCTCTGCCCAGCGAGCAAGCCGTCTTTGAAATCAACGACAATCTTGCCATCTGTCGCGGGGCTGTATGCTGTGCCGGTGAAGGTTACAGCACCGGGTGCTGTGTAGTTTGCTGTGTCTGTGTTGCTTTGCGAGATTACCGCGCTCAAGGTTTGCGTTGTTTGTGTGTCTGTAACCTCAAAACTGATTTTGCCATTTGTGGTGTCAAAGTTCCACGCATAGCCTTCGGGCAATGCAAAGAGCGCCTTGACATTTTCGGCATCGCCAGAACCAACGGTTGTGAAAGTTCCAACACTCACTAGTTTGACATTTGTGCCATTAATAGCTGTGGCGCTATATGTCCCATTCTCAACAAGGCTCTTGATTTCTGTAACAAGTTGTGCAGCGGTGAAAGCTGTGCTTGCTGTTGCTTCGACCTTAATCTCCACACCATTGAGCGAGACGGTCGTGACGTTTGCGTTTGTTCCATCTCCGACAGCGTTGAGGGTGATGTCATTCGCCGTTGTGCCCCCTGCTGTTGCCCCTGCTACCGCTGCGTTTGCGCTAGCAGCAGAGAGAGAAAGACTCGCGCTTGCACCAGACGCAATCGCTGTGTTGCCGTTGCCAGCAAAGGTGAAATTGAGGTCGGTGAGGTTGCCTCCGTTTGGTGCTTTGACAACAAACTGATTCGAATTTGCTTGCCATTCAATCGTTGCGCCTTTCCACGCGCCCTTGAGGCTCTCGAGCTCGCCGGTGATGTTGACAAGCGTGTTTGCAGCACCAGAAGAGCCAGCGATTGTGCCATTAGCAGAGGTGTATTTGATTTCCCAAGCAGCGCCCCCAGCAGTGTTGTAGCTATTGCCGTTATTAATCCATTGCGTAATCGCGTCAGCCACCGCGTATGCGTTGAGCTTGTTACCGCTGATATTGGTAATGGTCAGCCCATCAATCGTGAAGCTTTGATATTTGCTAAGGCTCATGTTTCCGAGGTCGACGGTGTATTCCTCTTGCACATTGCCAGCTCCCCCACCAGCACCAAACTCAATCACATCATGATTTGCTCCAGCTGTGAGGGTGATATTATCTGCACCTTTACTTGCAGTAATCACAATGCCTTCATTGTTAGGATTGCTGA
>CAMWUR010000080.1 GCA_947177485.1 uncultured Helicobacter sp. | reverse complement strand
TCTTACTAGAAAATTTGCCTTTGTCATTGTGAGAAGTGCAAAAGGCAAAGGCTTTGTGATTCCAAATCACTTCCCTCACCTCCAGAGGTTGTATAGGCGGTTATGCGAGATGATGGACTATCGCATCACACCTTGCGCGAAAGCGTCTTTGAGCCATTGGAGATTCCATCTTGCGTCATTAAGCGCAAACAAATCGGCTGCAACGTCGCCGATTTGTTGGAGTGGAATCGCATACTTGTTTGCGCATTCTTGAAGCAGCGGCACATTTTCGGGGCAGACTTCGAGGATTGCAAGCGCAGCGGAATGCGCAAAGAAATGCGCGGGCGAAGGCAAGGCGAGTCGCGCGCCCAGCTCGCCCCACACAGCCATTTTTGCAACAGCAATCGCCACACCGCCTTCGCCGACTTCTTTCGCGCTCGCAACAAATGGACGCGATTCTTGCAGAAACTGCCACAATGCCTTTGTTTGTGCCAAATCAATAGGGAAAAGTGCACCACTATTACGTTCTTCGATGAGTCTTTGGGCAAGTGAGCCCGCATATTCGAGCGTTTGTGTTCCAGCCAAAAAGAGGAGATTGCCACAATTTTGCAAAGCAGAAGGCGTGGGTGCTGTGCCATTTAGAATTCCCACCATTGCGAGCGTGGGCGTGGGGAAAATCTCGGTTTCATCGCTGCGATTGTGCAACGAGACATTGCCACTCACCACAGGTGTTTGCAAAAAGCTTGCGGCTTCTTTGAGCCCCTCGCACACTTCGGCAAATTCCCACATCACCTCGGGATTATCGGGGCTGCCGAAATTGAGACAATCGGTCAGCGCAAGCGGACGTGCCCCACGCACAGCGATTTCGAGTCCACATTTTGCCACAGCCCTCTTTGCCCCTTCGCGTGGGTCAAGAAAGCAGAGATGAGGCATGGAGCCAATACTAAGCGCGAGAAAAGCGCTGTTTTCTTTAACGCGAATGATACTGCTATCGCCTTGTGTGTGTAGGATTGTGTTGGTCTGCACAGTCGAATCGAATTGTTCATAAATCCACGCCTTGCTCGTGATTTGTAGGCTCGTAAAGAGTGTCTCAAACAGGTTGCGAATCGTCAAATGCGAAGGAAAACTCGGAATCTGCGCTTGGGGCGTGCGCGCCTTTGTGGGGCGCGAGAGAATTGGGGGGTCGATGAGCGGAGCAATGGGCAGCTTGGCACACAGCGAGCCATGCCAAAAGAGCTCCATGGATTCTCCCTCGCAAACCTCGCCAACCACGGCGCATGGCAGCTCCCATTTGTCAAAAATCGCTTGCACTTGTTCTTCACAGCCCTTTTTTGCACAGATGAGCATACGTTCTTGACTTTCGCTCAACATGAGCTCATAGGGCGTCATCGCGCTTTCGCGCATGGGCACTTTGTCGAGGTAGAGCCGCATTCCACTTTTGCTGCGCCCAGCCATCTCGAAGCTGCTGCTTGTAAGCCCCGCCGCGCCCATGTCTTGGATTCCGACAATCACATCTTGTGCAAAGAGTTCGAGGCAGGCTTCGAGCAACCGCTTTTGCGTGAAAGGGTCGCCAAGCTGCACTGTTGGGCGCAAAGACGCGGAATCAGCAGAGAAGCTATCGCTGCTCATCACCGCGCCGCCGAGCCCGTCTCTGCCCGTTTTGCTGCCGACATAGATGATAGAATTGCCCACGCCTTCGGCTTTTGCTGTGAAGATTGCATCGGCTTTCGCGATTCCGAGCGCAAACGCATTGACGAGGATATTGCCATTGTAGCAGTTTTGCGTGTCAAACTCGCCCCCGACTGTGGGCACGCCCATGCAGTTACCATAGTCGCCAATGCCCTTGACGACGCCGCTAAGGAGGTATTTGTGTAGCTTGCCAACGGAATCGGCGCGCCCGAGCTCGCCAAAGCGAATCGAGTTGAGCAGCGCCACAGGGCGCGCGCCCATTGTGAAGATATCGCGCAAAATGCCCCCAACGCCTGTGGCTGCGCCCGCATAGGGCTCGATGAAGCTTGGGTGATTGTGCGATTCGATTTTGAACACGGCGGCATAGCCCCCTCCGATGTCGATGACACCGGCGTTCTCGCCAGGTCCTTGCAACACCCATTCTGCTTTTGAGGGGAATGCGCGTAAATAGGGCTTGCTCGATTTGTAGCTGCAATGTTCGCTCCACATTGCCGAAAAAATACCGAGCTCAACGAGGTTGGGCTCGCGCCCCAAGATACTCACAATGTGCGCATAGTCGCTTTCGCTTAGCTTATGTGCTTTGAGAAGTGTAGAGAGGTTGTCCATATCGCGTCCTTTGTGTGATTGTAGCGCAGGGCGGATTATCGAAGGCTTAAAATATCTTGCCTATTCTATGCAAAGAATCTGTTCGCTTTGGCAGTCCATTTGGATTTTGCGCGCGCGCATGCATTGAGCGAATTGCAAATCACCAACACCAATGACGGCGGGCAAGTTGAGCTCGCTTGCGCGAATCGCCATGTGCGAGTTTGCCCCACCATAGCAGGTGATGAGCCCGGCAATGTTTTTTGCAAAGAGATAATCATAGCCGGGGTCGGCGGATTCAACAAGGACGATTTTGCCTTTGAGGTCTAAATCGTTGCTCAATGCTGTTGGCGCAAAGATGGTTTTTTGCGTGATAAAATTTGGGACAATATGGGGGATTGAGAAGCTAAAGATGTCCTCTGAACTCGTGAGGAGCGGCGGGAGCTTCAGGGCATTTGTGAGGTTAAATTCTTCTTTGTTTTTTGCGATTTCGAGCAAGAAATATTCTTTTGGGCTGTCTTTGTAGAGTGAGGCATAGAGTGAGAGGATATTTTTAATATCTAAATGCGCCATATCCGTAACATCGATTCCAAGAGAATTGCCCAGCTCTGTGATGAGCTGCAATGCCTTAGAAAGTAGCTTACTAAAAGCAAATTTGACATTCTCGCGCCCTTCGATGACAGCTTTAAAGAAAGCAAAGAGTGCTTTTGCACCGATTTCTAGTCCATGTTCTTTGAGTAGGAGCTCAAGAGTTTGGAGACGATGTGGTTCGAGCACAAAAGGTTGTGTTGATTCGATGTGGGGTGCTGTATTGGTGAAATATGTCTCGAAACTTTCATCATAGCGAGGTGAAAGAATATTGTAGCTCCCAGCGCGCAAATGTCCATAACGTTCCAAAAACTCTGTTTGATTGTTGGGCAAATGTGTTGCATCGATAGAAAGTTGTTTATTGACTGTTGTGAGTGAAGCAAGGAAATCCTGCTTTTCTTTAGCGCTTAAAAAGCCAATTTCGACAAGAGAATTGAGAATCTGCATGGCGATAAATGCGGCTCTAGCGACACCAGCAAAAGGTAATGTGCCAAAACGTTTGCAATCTTCAAGTAACCAGTAGATTTTATCATAGAGTGATAGAGGCGAAGAGATGATTGCGTTGTATCGAGATTCAAGAAGCTTTGCTTTGTGTAAGTCTTGCTGATAGAGTCCATGCGTGGGGTTGATAATTGCATTTGTCAGATTGAGCAAAGCAAATTCGATACGTTTGAGTTCATTTGGATTGAATCCATGTGCAAGAAGTTTTTGCAATTTGTGGGGCGTGTTACAATCATAGCAGGAAAAAACGATTTCAAATTCGACTTTATCATGGAGTTCAGGCAGAGAAATAAGGGTGTCAAGATAATAATCAACAAGTTTGCCTGCAATGCTTTCATCGAGTGTTTTGGGAATAAAAGAGTTAAAAGAGAGTCGTACGTCGATATAGGGAATCCCTAAAAAGGAGTGCATTAAAGGATAGGAACGGAGATTGCGATAGCCATAGTTATCTCGTTGGTATGCCCAAATATTGTCGGTTATAATTTCTTTGTAGAGACTAAGTGCAAGTCGCTTGGGCTTCAGCCCAATCATTTCGGCGGGATTCCAATCGGGCATGATTCCAAATAGGGCGCGTTTGCCTAGAATATGTGGATAGGGCTGGTCGAACGCTTGGATTCGTTTTGATAATCGTTCGAGCGCTCGTTTGTTGAGTGCATTTTTTAAGTTTTGTTTGCCTTGCATGACGAGTGGCCGCACTTGCAAAAGATAGAGTTCATTTTGGGAAAATCCAAATTCAATATCTAAAGCGTCATTGTCAAAAAGCGCTATGAGTTCTTGGAGTAGCGCCACGATTTTTGCCATTTTCGCGTCTTTTGGCATGGGCGCGAAATGTGAGTGGTAAAAATGCAAGACATTGCCTTTTGCACCGCTTGTAATCGTATCGCTCGCGCCGCTTGTATCGTAGCTAATGCAATAATAGGGTGCGCCATTATCTTTGTCGACACTAAAGGCAACACCGCAAATTTCCATCGTGAGCATGGGCTGAATGAGAATCTCATCATCAAGCGAGGGCATCGAATCGCCAACGCGCTGCATAGCGGATAGAATCGCTTCTTTATTTGTGGCATCGACATGACCAATGCTCAAAAATGCGCCCGCATTGGATTGCGTTGTGCAATCCTCGTTTTTGCTGCTACTGCGGACAATCAATGCGTTTGCATTGAGATTGCGAATCGAATCAAGCAGCCTAGCCGAATCGGATTGAAGTTGGCGGGGGCTGCCGATGACAAATGGCAAAACCCTCCCACTGTGAATTTTGTTTGCCACATTAGCGAGATTCTGTGCTTTGGAACAAAAAGGAATGGGAGAATCCATTTGGTTACCTTATTTTACAATGCAGCAGCAATTATCATATTAGCCCAACTAAAACTTTTTCTTGTTCGCATCATCAAGGATTTGCGTTGCAATCGTATCAATCGCATTGCTAATGTCTT
>CAMWUR010000079.1 GCA_947177485.1 uncultured Helicobacter sp. | reverse complement strand
CCCCCCCCCCCCCCCACCCCCCACCCCCCCCCCCGCCCGCGCCCGCGCGCCCATTTATCGTTTCTTTGTTGTTTTGTCTTGCTCTTGCTCATAACTTTGCCTTTACATTAAAAAATATATTCTAGCATAATAAAGCTTAAAATTGCAAACTGCCGCGCGAAAACAGGCAGTCTGTGTCGATTTTACTCATTGCGCAACACAACAAGCGGGTCGACTTCGGCAGCTTTTTTAGCAGGATAGAAAGACGAGAATAACACGACAAGCAAGCTTCCGATGAGAATGAGGCTCAAGTCAAGCCATGAAAGCTCAAGAGGGATTTTAGTATCACCATAGACATCGGCAGGCAAAGAGATGATAGAAAAATTAGCAAGCACCGCCATGAGGATTGCAGCAAGCAACACGCCAACGATGATTCCACCGATTCCAATCACGCTACCTACACGGAAAAAAATTTTGCGAATCTCGCTTTTACTTGCTCCAAGTGCAAGCAAGAGTGCGATTTCTTTGCGGCGATTCATCACGGTCATGAGAAGAGAGGTGATGATATTAAGTGAAGCAATAAGGATAATCAACATGAGAACGATAAAAAGTGCATATTTCTCAAGCTCGATTGCAGCAAAAAAATTGCCATTTTGTTCCCACCAGCCAATCACACGAAAGCCTTGCGGGAGATAATTCTGCACACGTTCCCTATCGCTTCGTGCATTGTGTGTGTAGATTCGGATTCCGTCATAGACTTGGTCGGGTACTTGTTTGATGAGGCGCAATGCATCAATTGTGAGGAAAATGTAGCCTTTGTCATACGCTGTGAGCCCCGAATTAAAAAAGGCTTTGGTTTGGAATCGTTTGATAATGGGTGTGAGGTTGAGCCCGCTTGGTTGGATATGTGTGAAAATCAGCATGAGCGATGAGCTCGAATCGAGCCCAAAGCTATATGCGAGCCCTTCGCCAATCACAGCGTCAAATTTGCCTTCGATTCTGTTGTTTGGTGTTTGTTGTAATGCTGCGTCAATCACGCTATTGATTTTACGTTCGCGCTCAAAATCGACACCAAAAACCACAGCGCCTTCCATAAAATTGCCCGAACGTGAAATAGCATTTGAGCGCAAAAATGGGCTGAATTGCAAATCGGGGAACTGCTCTTCGAGTGCAAGCAGCATATTATGCGAGATTCCACGATAGGCTGTGGGGTAGATTGTGAGCGGATAGTTCATCACAAAAAGCTTGCGCTGAAACTCTTTATCAAATCCGTTCATAATCGCCATTGCCACGATGAGCACCATCACTCCCACGGCAACGCCAACAAATGCGAGAATTGCAGTAATCGAGATAAAGGGTTGTTCGCGGTCAAAGCGCAAGTAGCGCCGCACGATGAAGGGGACAATGCCCTTGTGTAGCAGAGAATCTTTCGCCATTTTAGTTGCCATAGCCATAGTGTTCGCTCACAAAGTCTATATCTTTGTCGCCGCGCCCACTTAGATTGAGCAAGATTTTTTTGCCTTTGAGCTCGGGTGCAATTTTGAGTACATACGCAAGTGCGTGGCTGGATTCGAGTGCAGGGATAATGCCTTCTTTGCGGCTTAGGGCAAAGAACGCGGCAATCGCCTCTTTGTCGTCAATCGCGGCGACTTTCGTGCGCCCAATGCTATGCAAATAGGCATGTTCTGGTCCCACGCTTGGGTAATCAAGCCCGCTTGCAATGCTATGTACCGCTGCGGGCTCGCCGCTCTCGTCTTTGAGCATGATTGAGTTAAAGCCATGCATAATGCCCTCTTGTCCAAAGCTAAGGCTTGCTGCGTGATGACCAAGCGTGCTGCCTTTGCCAAGAGGCTCGACAGCCACGAGTTCTACGCAATCTTCGATGAATGCGCCAAAGATTCCCATTGCGTTGCTGCCGCCGCCCACACATGCGCATACAACATCGGGTAGCTCGCCTGTCATGTCGACAAACTGCTCGCGCGCTTCGATTCCAACGATGCTCTGAAAATCGCGCACCATTTTAGGAAACGGATGCGGACCCACAACAGAACCAATGGCATACATGGAGTTTTTTGTGTCTTTTAGGTAGGCTTCAAAGGCTTTGTCCACAGCTTCCTTGAGCGTTTTTGCGCCAATGCTCACGGGCACAACACGTGCGCCAAGAATCTGCATACGCAAGACATTAGGCTTTTCTTTCGCAATATCGATTTCGCCCATATAAATTTCGCATTCAAGTCCAAAATACGCCGCCGCTGTGGCAAGCGCCACGCCGTGCTGCCCCGCGCCTGTCTCGGCGATGAGCTTTGTTTTACCCATATATTTTGCTAATAGCGCCTCGCCCATACAATGATTAAGCTTATGTGCGCCTGTGTGGTTGAGGTCTTCGCGTTTGAGGTAGATTCCCGCCCCGCCGCATTCTTTGCTAAGGTTGTGCGCGAAATAAACGGGCGTGGGACGTCCTTGGAAATGCTTGCGAATTTTGCGCAACTCGGCGATGAAATCGCCATTTTGGGCGATGAGGTTGTAGGCATCGTTGATTTCTTGCATCGCCAAAGCGACAGCTTCGGGGACGAAGCTCCCGCCGAATGCGCCAAAATAGCCTTTTTCGTCAGGGAAACGTTTGAGATAGGAGCTCGCGGGTTTTAAATCTCGATTCATAGCAGTCCTTTGCGATAATGCGATAAATGGAGCGCATTATAGCACAGACATCTTGGAATCTCAACATGTTGCCGTGTAGTATGGAATTGCAAAAGTCATTCTGTAACATCTGCTCCACTTTTATTGCGCCCTTTAATCGCTGCTTTTGTTGCGGGCACAAGAAAAGATTCCAATCGTTATTGCGCTATATTGCCGAAGCAATCCAACGTTGCATTCTTACGAACACTCGCAATGACGTTGGACATGACGTCAAAACATTGGAGGTGCGACTTCAAGTCGCACTTGATGTGTGATTAAAATCGCACCTCCAAAGATGTAAGCAATAGCCAAAACTCGTCATTGCGAGATATGCTAGAATACGTGGCTTTGAGTGCATGCTATTGTGTGATGGAAATTGCATTTCCGAATGACGTGAATAATAGAAAATATAAAATTAATACTTAAGTATAATTTTATATTTTCTATTATAGAATTGCTGCTTTTAAAGCTGCAATAGGAGTTGTCATGTTCTCATGGAATCACCTTTCTATCGCCAAGAAGTTCTCTTGTATCCAGATTGTCATTGCGTTGTTGATTTCTATCCCTTTTTTATTATTTGTTAGCTATCGTATGAGTGTTTTTACAGATGTTCAGTTGGACCAACAAATGAACCAAGCAGCCCGTATTATCGAAGGCAATGTTGAGATTATCTCCAATCAGATTTTACTCGAGAGCGACACGGCGTTGCGATTTTTTGAGAATGATTTGTCGGTGCGCTATGGTGCGCAAAAGGCGACTAGCTACACGTTTGGTGCGCCTGTTTCTGTCAAAGATGTTGTTGTGCCTGATTTGCTGTACAATGGCGTTGCTCTTGCAAATCAGACAGATATTGTCGATAATTTCTCAAAGCTCACAGGTGGTGTGGCAACCATCTTTGTCAAAAGCGGCAACGACTTTGTGCGAATCACCACATCGCTCACCAACGAAAAGGGCGAGCGCGTCCTTGCAACCTCGCTTGGAACAAGCCACCCCGCATATACCGAGATGACCAAAAGCAATCCCAGCATTTTTCGCGGCAAAGTGCGGCTTTTTGGGCATGACTATCTTGCAATTTACAAACCTATTGTCGATAGCCAACAACAAGTCATTGGGATTTTGTTTATTGCATATAGCCTTGAAGATTCGTATCGCTTGATAACCCAAAAACTCGAAAATATTCACATCGGAGAACATGGACGCATTGTTTTTATCGATAAGACAAACGATGCATTTATCTTTGGCAGGCAAGGCAAGCCGAGTGATTATGCGCATCTTAAAGATTTGCAGCCCGATTCCAATATTCAATATACACTAGATGGCAAAAAATATCTTGCGTATGTCGATTATAGTGCAGTACTCGACCTCTATATTCTCATCGAGATTCTAATTACAGATTTCACCGAATCAAACGAGACGATAGGACTCATCGTTACTCTTGGTGTTATCCTTATTACGATTGCGTTTCTCGTTGCTTCGTTTTTTATCATTAGATTTTCCATTATGAGTCGTCTCAATGACATCTCAAATTTACTGTTTGATTTTTTAAAATACATCAATTACGAGGTTGCGACTCCTCCAATACTAAAAAAGCCCAAAGCCGAAGATGAGCTCGGAATCATGCGGATTGCGATTAATGAAAATATCGAAAAGGTGCAAAATGGGCTGTCTGTCGATAGAGAAGTGGTGGAACAACTGATTGAAACAGCCAAATCGATTGAGCATGGCAATCTCACAGCAAGAATCATCAAAAATCCCCACAATCCCCAACTTGTCGAGCTCAAAAATGTCCTCAATCAAATGCTTGATGTGTTGCAAAACAAGATTGGGAGTGACATGAACGAAATCTCACGTGTGTTTGAGAGTTATACGCATTTAGACTTTACGACAGAGGTACAAAATGCCAAAGGCAGCGTAGAAATGACAACCAACACGCTCGGGCAGGCGATTAAGGAGATGTTGCAAGCCTCTTTAGAATCTGCCCAAAAACTCGAATCCAATGCCAAAGACCTAAATGGGGCTGTTATCAAACTCACAGAAGGTAGCAATAGCCAAGCCTCATCACTCGAACAAACAGCCTCTGCACTCGAAGAAATCAGCAGCTCAATGCAAAACGTCAGCAGCCGCTCGGGTGAAGTGAGCAACCAAGCCAATGATATTCGCAATATTG
>CAMWUR010000078.1 GCA_947177485.1 uncultured Helicobacter sp. | reverse complement strand
CTTCAGAATGACAAAGCATGAGATTTGTTTTTGAGATTCTCAATGTGGTTGTTTTCTAAGGGGGATAAGGGCGCTTATTTGCCAAAGTAAACACAAAGTGTTTGCGTTTCTTATGATAGTTTATCCCCTATCCCCCTAACACCCACAAACCTCTGCACGCTCTTCATTTGTGCGCTATGCTGGTATTATGTCAATAGTCCACAGTGCTGCGTATATGTTATGCCTTTCGGCTCGAACATAGACGTTGCGCGCTGTGGTTGGGACGTTAGAATCAATGAGCAATGGCGAATGAAACGTCATTGCAAGCCTGCAAAGCAAGCGAAAGCAATCAATGATTTTTGATAACCCAACGTCGTTGATTGCTTCGGATTCTAACGAATCCTCGCAATGACGTACAGCAACACCTCTCATAATCACGCATAAGTATTCCATAAAAATCTAAAAAATCTCTATCTCCTCAAAATTTAAGCTATTTTTTAGTGGGGGGGGGGTAGAATATTGCCTTTGGTGCATTGACACAATCATCACCTCACAACTCATCAATCAAGGAACACAAATGCAGGGCAAGATTCTGGCAGAAAATCTGATTAGCGGGAACGATGGTAACCGCTATAAGTTCGATATTTCAGATGTGGAAAATCTGAAGGGCGAAAGTATGCAAAACATTGTTGGAAGAGAGGTTGATTTTCAAGTTCAAGAAAACATGGCAAAGTCTATTTTTCTTGCGCAGAAAACCGGCGTGGGCAATGTCGGCGAGCTCATTGGCGATAATAGCGTTCAGGGGATTCGGATTAAGGGCTATTGTTCGCTCATGATTTATTTGTGGGAGATTCCATTTTTGGGGCAGATTCTTGCCATTTTGGGCGTACTTGCAAGCATTTTGGTTGTTGTGTCGATTCAAAAGGTCAGCGGAAGCACGACTTTATTTAGAAATTACATCATTCCATTGCTCCTCTATGTCATAGCGGGCACTATTATGGTATTTTCTGTAGGATTTGGCGCTTTTGCTAGTATGGCTGTTGGTTCTTCTGGAGCTCCCAATTTTGAAATGCTCCTATCGTCTTTTGGAATCGGCACGATTGTTTCCATTATTATGTTTATGGTAGCTATTTATTTTAAATATCAATATGCGAAAGAGCTTGTGACAATCACTAATCAGCCCTATTTTCTCTATGCCTTTTTTGCGAGCATTATCGGCGCTGTAACCACAACTATATTAATTGGAGTTTTGTTTTTTATTGCCGCACTTATCCTCGAAATCATGGCATGGAATCGATTGAGCGAGATTCGCAAAGCTGATTAAGAATAGGCAAATCAACATAAAAGGAGTGATGGATATGTGGAAAAAGTGGATTTTAGCACTTGGCTTAGGTTTTTTGGCAATGTTTTTTGCCGCGTGTGGAGGAGATTCTCCAAAAGATGTTGCGATTGAGGCAACAGAGGCTGTTTTTAGGGGCGATAGTCAGAAATACCTCTCTTATGTTGTGATTACTGATGAAGCCAGAAGAATGGGTGTCAATGAAGGAAAAGTGGAACTTGTCGTACGAGAAGCCAAGAAGAAAGCCGACTTGTCGGGGGGAGTGAAAAAACTCGAAATTCTCTCTGAAGACATCGATGGCGACAAAGCGCTCGTTCGGATTCGCGCGCATTTTAAAAATGGCACGTCTGAAGAGAGCACGACAAGGCTTCGCAAAATTGATAATAAATGGAAGATTGAATAGAGTTTGCCAAAAGGATTCGCATTAAGTTTTGCACATTTTCATATAAAATCTGCATTATTGTGGGTTTCATGCTTGTTGGGTACATTATCGCACTCGGCTTGGTCTTTTGCAAATCTTTTTTCTATCCTCAACCACAAATCCATTCCTTACGTCTTAGCCAATTGGAGGATTTGCCTCCAATTGAAGTTGGCGATGTGATTTTCCGCGAGGGCATTGGAATGGATAGTGCGATAATCCAAAAACTCTCCAATCATCGCTACACACATATTGGCATTATCATTTCAAATGATCCTATCATTATTTTGCATGCAAGCACAGATTCATGCGCTCATCATGCAGAATCTGTTGTGCTCAATACTTTTGAGGAATTTCTCCAATGTTCGCAAAATATTGCTATCAAACGTTTCAGGCTTTCTGCTGATGTGTTGCAAAATGTCATTAATCGGGCATATCAGCGATTGGGAGACGCATTTGTACTTAGTCGCAATCATCAAAGATTGTATTGTACGACTTTGCTTGAAGATGCGCTAGAACCATTTGTCGCTCTCAATTTGTCCTACACAAATGTGGAATTTCCTGTTTTAGGTGGGGAATATCTGTTTCCTAAAGCATTTTTTGAAGATTCTCATTCTGTTTTGATTTATGAATCGAACGTTGCGTGGTAGGAGTAATTATTGTGAATCTATTGTGTCATTGCGAGCGTCCGTTAGGACACGTGGCAAACAATAGTGTCAAGCGTTCAGAAATCGGAACAAAAATTGCTTGGAATTGCAAAGACAAGGCAAGATAATGATAAAAATATAAAATTTTCTTGCCATCATCGCGCCTATTGCCCACAAAAGGGGAGATTATGACCATAACGCAAACGATTGATACCGCTTCTATGTTGCAAGCCTATCGGCAAATCCATACAGGCAAAAAAGAGGAAAATTTTGGAATCACTCTTGATTCGCTCGAGCCCGCACAAGAAAGCGATTCTGTGTCAACTTTGGATTTGCAACATGAGATTACGCAAATGAAAACCGCATGGCTTGTCGACTCGGGCTTGACAATAACAAGTTCTCCTGACGGTGGCAGTATTTCGCTTGGTGATTTAAATCTATGGGATTTTTTTGACCATAAACAAGCGGGTTTCCGCGATTCGATTGCTGTGCTTCATGCCAATGCGGGAGTGCTTAATTTTGATGCAATCATGCAAAAAGAACGGGAACTTTTTGACCAGAATCCTCGCTATGCCGATACTATGTATTATCGTTATGAAACAAACGTTTATGAGCTAGACAATGGAACATTGATAGAACGCTATTATAAGCCTGAATATGACATTCAAATAAGCGTATTTCATTCCATAGATGGCAAAAAAGTTTCTTTTGATGATAATGGCTATACGCGCAGTGATTTTGACAAATCGACAAAGACTATTGAGGATTTACTTGATAAAGTTTTGGAAGAACAATTCTACAACAATCCTGATTCGCAACAAACAAATATCTTACTGCTTCTTAAAGCAAAATTGCAAGCAATGCCCGAAATGATCGAACAGATTCGCAATAATGCAACAAACTATACGCGTAGAGCGATTGAGGAAGGCAACGAGGAAGCTTTGATGTTGGCTGTGCATACTGCCGATTTAGAGATTGCAAGTGAGCTTAGAATCTTTCATGATATTAGCATTCAACTTGCGCAATATTTAAGCCCCGAGCAGCAGCAACAAATTGCTAATGCAAAAGATGTGCTTATCAATTATTACCAAAACAATTGGAACAATGACTTTGCCTTTAAGGGCTTTGACCCATTAATGCAATTTATGTTTGCAGAAGCCATGAGAACATTTGCGGAAAATATGAAAAATATTGCCATTGATGATGAAACCGAAACATTGCTTGATTTAGGAGTAGAGAAACGAAAAAACTATGCGAGCATTATGGACGAAGAAATCGCCCGCGAAAGCGTGTTGAACCGAGCAAAGAAGCCCAAGAATGATGATTCGCTATTGCGAGAGCTGATGAAGGCGGGCAAGGCGGCGGCACGTTAATGGGGATTTGTTGTGTAATGTCGTCAAATTGGAGGTGCGACTAAGTCCGCGCGCATGTTTTATTGTGCGCTCGATTTCGCACCTCCAAAGATTCTGTCTGTCATTGCGTTGCCGAAGCAATCAACAATTCTTAATTTAGCATTGGTTTGCTATTTCAGATAGTGAAACGGATTACCGCGCAACCCGATTTGCAAAGCACCATAATGACTCTTGGTCTTTGCTGCTGGTGTGTATTGCAATGTTTCATCAAATCTTGACTTTCCAAGCGTGATTTTTGCAAAAAAATCGATATAATTATTCAATGTCTTTGCAGCTCCGATATAGAGTTCTGTTTCCCACCCTTTGACATCATATCCAAGTCCGCTGTATCCTTGCTCGCCATCTGTTGGAATCTTGTAGCGAGCGCCATAGAGGAGCGCAGCCGATGTGCCAAAAAGTCCTTGCAAATCTTTTTGTCCCTCAAGCTCGATAGAAATCAGGTCATAATCCCATTGAATGCGTCTGTATTCCCAATTTTTTTCCAAATTGCGAAAGGTATAGCCAACATTGAGGAAAAGTAAATGGTCATTTGCGCCCATCAAGCCCAAGAGATTATAGCCCACGCTCAATTTGACTTCGTTCCAATTATCACGCGTTTGCCCTTCGCGCGCAAACTCCATTGTTTCTGGCGTTGTGGGGTGGCTGTTGGGATACACTTGTGTTTCATTCGCATAAGAGCCTGCAAGCGATACATGGAGCTTGAAATCGCGTTTGATAAGAAAATCTGCGCCCAAGTCATAATATGTTTGCGTGCTTCTTTGTTTGTCGTTTCCTGCCCACTGCGCGCTTTCTTGGACACCAAGTCCGAGTGTTGGATAGGCGATGAGCCATGGAATATCTGCAGCAAATAGATAACCTAAAAGTGGCATGATTGCTAAGGTTTTGAGACTTTTCATAGTTTTTCCTTTACAAAGTAGAAAAATTGTAATGCAATAAAATGATACCTTTTTATTCTTAGATAAAGTTTAAAATTACTATGCAAAGCAAAAATTTTTGTTTATTTTGGAGGAATGGAAATGCAATTAGGATTCTTTGCATGTTGATTGCTTCGCATAGGCTCGCAATGACGTTTTGATTTGCTATTGCTCATCGATTCTAGAATCCCCAACCACAGCGCTGCGTCTCTGTTATGCCTTTTGGCTCGAACATAGCCGTTGCGCGCTGTGGTTGAGGGAATGGAATCTTGCTAGAAAATTTGCTATTTGTCCTTCTGAAGCCTTTAGGCTGAAGAATCTCATGTTGTCAATCATGAGATGTTTCGGCTTTGCCTCAACATGACAATGGAGGTGCGATTTCAATCGCACACATTAAAACATAAGTGCGACTCAAGTCGCACCTCCAAATAGGAATGTCATTGCGAGAGGTGTTAGCCTCGTGGCAATCCATGACGTTGGGCAATATAGAATCATTGATTGCTTCGCGTAAGCTCGCA
>CAMWUR010000077.1 GCA_947177485.1 uncultured Helicobacter sp. | reverse complement strand
TGTTGTCAATCATGAGATGTTTCGGCTTTGCCTCAACATGACAATGGAGGTGCGAAATCGAGCGCACACAATCCAATAATGCGTGCGACTAAAGTCGCACCTCCAAATAGGAATGTCATCGCGAGGAATGCAACGAGCATGGCAATCCACGATGATGGATAGCCGGTTTCTCGCAAGAATCACGGACACAAAACATAGAAACGTTCAACAACAACTCCAAGATATTGCACCTCAAAAATGCGTGCATTTGGGCTTGGGTTTCCCAAACGGCAGTAGTTTGGTGCGCCCTCTTTAGGTGGCAAGATTCCATAAAATGCTAGCCGCTTTTGTAAATGTCGATTCGCTTTAATATGCACAATCCCTGCGTCTTTTAGCGACTCTGCAAGCTCTTTGACAATCTGAAATTTATAAGCAAAATGCGTATGCGGATTGTCGAGGAATAGATAAAAAAACTTGTTGCCTACAACACAAAGAAAACAGAACAAAAGCACGGCAAACACAATAGCAAACAAACGTAAATAGGCTTTGCGAAATGGGCGCAATCGCACGCGCAAACCAGAGAGGAATACAGAGGTGCAGAGAAGGACTCCGGGCATAAGGATTGGGACGCAATTTTCGAGAATGATTCGCTGCCGCATTGAGATGAGCAATGTCCACAAAATCCCAATAAACGAGACCCAAAAAAGAAAATTTTTTGATTCCTTGATACAGATTCGATAGAGGCAGTAGGTGTAGTAGATGAACAGCGGCGGTGAAAACAAAAGCGCGAGCGTTCCCAAAGTATCGAGAAAAAACCCGCGCGGCACACCACCCACGTTCACTCCCAGCACGATTCGTGCAAGAAGTAATGCGAGCCCATAGAGAACCATTGCAAGATTGCTGTGTAAAAATCCATACACACACAGTGCAGCATAGACCGCAGAAAAGCCGGGATTGAGCCACAAACAGGCAAAAAGCAAGACATAGAATAGTCTCTTGTAGCCGTATGCTTCTGCGCAAAGAATCGCGAGCAATCCGCAAAGTACAACAGCGCTATCGCCTATAAACGAGGCAGATAGAATACTTGCGGGGAGCATCACAAACGCGGTGCATGCGAGCAGGGCGTCGTCTATGTTGCCAAGAATGCGCAAGGCGAGCGCATAGAATAGAATGATATTGCAACCAAACAATGCGACAAAAGGCAAAAAATAGCCCAAATTGTTGTGTCCAAAAAGGGCGATTCCGCTTTGCATAAGCCAAAATCCCGCGCCTTTTGAATCGAGCTGTTGCAGCTCATAGACGCTGATGCTGCGCTCGCTCACAACGAGTGTGGCAAGGATACAAAGTGCGACAAAGATACAGACAAAAAAGAAAACAGCATGACGCAGTGAGGTTGTGCGCGCTGCCACAAAGCGAGACATTATGTCAGCTCTTTTATCTCAAACTTATGTTTTTGGAGTTCCTCACGAATCCTATCTTGGTGTGCGCCACCCTTTGTCTCAAGCGTGAGCGTAACGATTGCATCGCCATAATCAAGCGAGGTGAGCGTGCGGTCATAGTTGATTTCGACAATATTGGCATCGACTTGTGAGAGAATATCTGTGAGCTGCTTGAGACTTCCGGGCTTGTCAATCAATGTTACATTGAACTTCATCTTACGTTGTGATTTAAGCAAACCTTTCTCAATGATGACACCAAGCATTGTTACGTCTATATTCCCACCGCTTAGGATAATGGCAACATTCTCGTTTTGCGTGAAAGTCATCTTGCTATTCAGCAGCGCTGCAACGCCTACTGCGCCAGCGCCCTCGACAACGACTTTTTGATTCTCAATAAGATACAACACCGCATCGGCAATCTCTTCATCATTCACGCACACTATCTCATCAACACTTTCGCAAATATAGGCAAAATTCTTCGGATTCACATCACGTACGGCGATTCCATCGGCGATTGTGCGCACACTCGTGCAATGTTGAATCGTACGTTGTTGGAAAGACTGAAACATCGCGGGTGCACCCTGTGCGCAAACACCGATGATGCGCACGTTAGGCTTCATCTGTTTATAGAGTGCTGCAACACCGCTGATGAGCCCACCACCACCAACGGGCAAAATCACCGTGTTCATGTCGCTCTTTTCACGTAGAATCTCAAGCCCCACAGTGCCTTGTCCTGCAATCACATCATCATCGGCAAACGGGTGGATAAAAAAAAGCTCGTGTTCTTTGGCATATTCGAGCGCTGCGCTGTAGGATTCGTCAAAATTATCGCCGCAAAGAATCACTTCAGCACCCAATCGCTGTACAGCACTGACTTTGAGTAACGGTGTGGCTTCGGGCATAAAAATCACTGAACGGATTCCAAAATGCCGCGCGCTATATGCCACGCCTTGCGCGTGGTTGCCCGCACTTGCAGCAATCACGCCGCGCATGCGCTCACCCTCGCTCATCAGCGCGATTTTGTTAAAAGCACCACGCAATTTATATGCGCCTGTATGCTGCAAATTTTCTTGTTTGAGATAGACTTTTGCGCCACTTCTCTCACTCATTCGGGGGGCAAACACAAGTCGTGTATGATGCACAATGGGCGCGATTCGTTCTGCTGCTTCGATAATGTTTGCAAGCGCAATCATGCCCTGCCTCCCGCGAGTCTCTCGTGTTCGCGCATGATGCAGAGATTTTCGACATAAGGAACGCGAGCCGCTTCGCATAGCGCGCGGGCAGGCGTGCTGCTGATTCCAAGCTGCACCCAGATTCGCCGCGCAATGCGCAAAGCCAGAGCCTCACGTACGACCGATTCGACCGCCTCACTCTTGCGAAAAATCACCAAAACATCAACAACACATGGCAACTCTTGCAAACTATGACACACGGAAAAGCCTAGAATCTCCTCTCCTCTTGGATACACAGGATAGAGAGTATACCCCGCATTTTTGAGATATTCTCCAACCTCGTAGCTCGGTTTGCTCGAATCGGGCGAAAGCCCAACAATGGCGATATTCTGCCCTTGCCAAAAGTGCGACAAAGAATCTTGCGACAAGTTCTATTTTCCCTTTTTGTCGGTTTTGTCGGTCGTTACAATGTCTGCTTTGATGGATTCAAAGAGCTTCTCACCAATCCCATTGACTTTTTTCAATTCATCAATGCTTTGAAACTTGCCATGTTTAGTGCGATAGTCGATAATCGCTTCAGCCTTTTTTGTACCAATGCCTTTGAGCGTTGCGAGTTCATCTTTGTTTGCTGTGTTGATGTTCACTGCCGCAAATCCGATTGCACACAAACACAAAAGCCCGAGTAAGATTTTTTTCATTATGATTTCCTTTCGTCTCGGCTACGCGCCTGATTGACGCGAAGACTGCGCCCTTTAAATTCTTTACCATCAAGGGATTCGATGGCTTTGTTTGCTGCCTCTGCGTCCATTTCGACAAAACCAAATCCTTTGGGTCTGCCCGTTTCGCGGTCGTTGATGAGCTTCACAGAGGCGACTTCGCCAAATTGCGCAAATAGCCCCTCGATGTCGCGTTCTGTTGCGTTGTATGTGATGTTGCCAACATAGATACTTGTCATGCTTTCCCCTAGCTCGAAAACTCTATAATGATGATATGCTATGCTACATTTGCTTAAGGTTTGCTAAAATTAGATACAATCCTCACATAAATGGAAAAACAACATTACCATATCACTTTGCACGGGATTGTGCAAGGAATCGGATTTCGCCCTTTTGTGTATTGCCAAGCCACAGAATTAGGGCTTGGTGGTTTTGTACGTAACGATGGCTCGAGTGTATTCATTGCGATTGAAGGGCAACACCATGCAATTGAATCGTTTTTCGCGCGACTAAAAGACGTACCAAAGGCGAGGATTAGCGCGCAAGAGATGCGCAAAATGCCGCTTGTTGGGTATGATTCATTCCAGATTGCCCAGAGCGCAACATTTGCCCCCAATGCCGAGATTCCGCCCGATTTTGCAATCTGTCCCGAATGTCTCGCTGAATTTAACGACCCAAACAATCGCCGCTATCACTATCCGTTCATCTCATGCGCGCAATGTGGCGCGCGTGCAAGTATCATTGCACATGCGCCCTTTGAGCGCGAGAACACAAGCATGCGTTCGTTTAGAATGTGCCCAGAATGCGAGCGCGAATACAACGACCCAAACGCGCGGAGATTCCATTCCCAGCTCAATTCTTGCGCGCAATGCGGCGTGCAAATCGCCATGTTTGATAGCTGCCATAATCCCATAAATGCCGAGCCTTTCGCATGCATTGCATCTTGTTTGAATGAGGGGAAAATCATCGCGCTCAAAGGAATCGGCGGCTTTGCGCTGCTGTGTGCAGCAGACAATCAAGCTGCGCTACAAGCATTACGTGCGCGCAAAAATCGTCCGACCAAGCCCTTTGCAGTGATGTTTAGCAGCCTTGAGGCGGTGTGTCAAATGGCACATTGTGGCGCGAGAGAATCTACGTTGTTGCAATCAAGCGCCGCACCCATTGTGCTGCTTTCTCCGCGCAACGATTGCGCGCTGCCGCTTGCGCTGCTCTCGCCAAACACCCCCTATATTGGTGCGATTCTGCCTTACACTGCCTTGCATTATGGCATTTTGCAAAGCGTCCCTTTTCCTGTTGTTTTCACGAGCGCAAATCTAAGCGGCGAGCCGATTGCGAGCGATGATGAGCAGATTGCTGCGCTTAGCGGAATCTACGATATGCTCATTACGCACAATCTGCCGATTCTCACCGCGCATGATGATAGCGTTGTCGCTGTTGTAGGCGAGGACGCGCATTGTTTGCGCCGCTCGCGCGGCTATCCGCTGCTTTTGTCGCTTGCCCAAAGCTTCGCTTCTCCTGTTATCGGGCTTGGGAGCGAACAAAAGAGCGCGCCTGCGCTTGGAATCGGCGCTTCGATTCTGCTTCCGCCGCCTGTGGGCGAGCTCTCGCGCCCAATGAGTCATGCGCGCTACACGCAAAGCCTCGCGTTTTTCGAGCGCTGTTTTGGCAAAAGCGACTATGCAATCGCTGATTTGCACCCGCGCTACACGAGCCATAGCCTCGCCCACAATTACAAAAAGCGCGCATTTATCCAGCACCACTATGCCCACACGCTCGCGCTCATGGCGGAACACAACCTAAGCGGGCATGTGATAAGCGCGGTGTTTGATGGCAGCGGTTATGGCGAGGACAAAACGATATGGGGCGGAGAGATTCTGCTTGCCGACACGCACAGCTTTGTGCGCGCGTTTCATCTGCGTCCCATGTCGCTTCTTGGCGGAGAAAAGGCGATTGAACAGCCCGTGCGCCTCGCGCTCGCTTTGTTGTTCGAGGTCGTGGGCGAGGATGCGCTGCGCCTGCTTGATTGCCCACAGGGCGCGGAGCAATTGTACGCGCTATGGCGCAAAGGCAGCGTGCCACGTGCGAGCTCTGTTGGACGATTGTTTGACGCTGTGTGTGTGATTCTTTGTGGAACGTTGCATGTGAGCTATGATGGCGAATGCGGGCTCATGCTCGAGGCGCTTTGTATGAATCCGAGTGAGTGGGAGCGCGAGGGGCGAGCGGCAGACGGGCTGCCGCTATGCGGAGAAATGTTTGATTATGTGCCGCTTGTGCAGGGGATTCTTGCTTTGCGCTCGCAACCGCGCCTTGCG
This sequence comes from uncultured Helicobacter sp., assembly GCA_947177485.1. GTDB lineage: Bacteria > Campylobacterota > Campylobacteria > Campylobacterales > Helicobacteraceae > NHYN01. The sequence goes on along the minus strand of CAMWUR010000077.1, from coordinate 924 downwards.
GCAAGCTATTTCATCGCGAGCCTCGCGAACGCGGTTGTCTCTGCTGCACAGATTCTGCGCAATGCGCATGGCGATTTACCACTTTTGCTCTGTGGGGGGTGCTTTTGCAATCAAAAACTGCTCGCATATTGCAAAGCGGCATGCAAGGCGCATGGGATTCCCTTTTTTGCGCACCAAAAACTCGCGCCAACCGATTCTTCACTCGCTGTGGGGCAGGTGTATTATGCGTTGCATGATTGATGACAGGGCTGCAAAGAATCTGCCATGCGTCATCGTGAGAGGTTCTCTCCCAATGACGTTGGAAGCTCTGATAATCTCGCCGCCATTGCGCACTTGCTCGTGCTAGTCATCATACGCAGCGCCCAAGATATTGCCGCCGTGGTCCATAAAAACCTTGAGATAGCCATTTAGCTCAACCTCGATTCCATAGGGTTCCCAATCAATGTCTGTTACAAACGAACCGGGATACATTTGTTGGATTTTGTTCATCGAATCTTGCGGGATTCCGCCATACATTGCATGTCCTTGCATGGGAACTGCCCCCACAGGCGCTATAATTGGTTGCATTTGCTGCCCTTGTGGCATAGGTGGCATTGGCTGTCCCACGATTTGGGGCGCATTGTTTGTGTTTGCCGCGTCTGTTGTGTTTGTGGTTGTTGCGTTGGTCTCTGCGCTTGCAAATGCGCAAAGAATCCCAATAAGTGTGAGGTATCGAAATTGCATCATCGTCTCCTTTTGTGGTTTTGATAATGCGATTCTACAAGTCACGTGTGAAGAATATTTTAGGAATATGTGAAGTTTTTGTCAAGCAAACGACATCGAAACACTCAAGATTGCCCGCGCGAGGGTTTGCTCGAGGCTAATGCCTCGCAATGATAATTAAGAATCTTTGGAGGTGCGAAATCGAGCGCACATAAACGAGAA
>CAMWUR010000076.1 GCA_947177485.1 uncultured Helicobacter sp. | reverse complement strand
AGCGCTTCGTCTCTGTTATGCCTTTTGGCTCGAACATTGCCGTTGCGCGCTGTGGCTGGGAGGTTAGAAAATATAAGCAATGGAAAAGAGATGTTTCGCTAACGCTCAACATGACAATGGAGGTGTGGTTTTAACCGCACACAGAATCATGAATATGTGCGACTAAAGTCGCACCTCCGTTTTATTATCTCTCCCACGCGTTGGGCATACATGATTCCCTCTCCCTGTGCTTTGGGGGCTAGGGGGTGGGTCATCAAATGTTATTGCGAATGAAGCAATCAAAACGTATCGGGATTCTTTTTGAGATTCTTTACCTGTTGATTGCCACGCTCGCACGTGTGCTCGCTCGCAATGACGAGAAAATATTCGGAGCTGCGACTTTAGTCGCACTCTTGGGCATGTGATTTTCGTTTATGTGCGCTCAATTCCGCACCTCCGAATCATAAAATGAATTAATTTGGCACAATCGTATTCTTGCGCGCGGTTTTTTGCAACGACCAAATGAGCAAGAACATGAGGATTGCATAGACAATGCTAAGGCTCGTAAAGGCTGGGAAGTCTATCTTGAGACTCTCATCAATCAGCTTGCCGAAAATGGGCAACATAATGGCGGGTTTGACAGCGAGAATGAACGCATTAGCAAGAAAAACAACAATAAAGCAACAATGAAGTTTTTTATTGTTGTTGGCTGCATAAATATGACATACTATGCACTTGAACACATAGACAAAGGTGGCACATAAAGTAATTATGATAGTAATCTCACCCCAAACGATTGGTTTAATATACTCATGAATATGTTTCGGTAGCATTGCAAATAGACAACGAATCTGCTCTAAAACATGACATTCATCATTAATGCCAATCCATTTTAACAAATAATCTGCACAAAATAGCAATGTTATAGAAGTAATAGCAAATAATACAATAAGAGCAAGCACATTAGTGAGAATCAACATCAAATCTGTATGATGGTCAGAAGTTACACGATACAACATCAGTTGGATTTTATCAACAGTGTCTCGAATGCCCGATTCTTCTTCTGCCTCTTCTTTTTTATATTTCAACTCAAGCTCTTTTGCATAGAGTTCCATTTTGTGAAATAGGGAAGCATCGAGTAAATTGTTCCCTCTAATTAAACCATCTTTAATATTTTTAAAAACATTGCGAAATTCATTGGCAACCTTATATCGTCTTGGAGCGTCTTTCTCCCTCCGATATTGGCTAGCTTTTTCTTCATACGTTTCTTTTATTTTATCTTCCACAAGCTCAAACGTGAGCCCTAATTTCGTATTTGTTAAATTAATGCCTCCATTAAATATGGCTTGAAGAAAATTGGGAATGTCATTTATTTCAATCCCTTCCTTTTTAATTTTTCTAAATTGTGCGCCATAGAAATGAGCATTTTTATTAAACTCACTCAAACCAAAATCTGCTTCTCCCAAAAACCTTGCCTCATCAAAATATGCGTTTTGCTCAAAAATGACTTCCGCAAAAGATGCCTTGTTGCTAAAGGTAGATTCAGAGAAGAACACCCTTTCTTTAAAAAGAGAATATGAAAAATCCACCTCTCCCTCAAAGGTTGAATTGATAAAATAAAGGATTTCTCCAAAAGTGATTTGCTTCAATATAATTGGTTCTTTAAAAATGCAATTTCTAAATTTAAACCTTTTACTGTTGCACATTTTTAAAATACGAGAAATATTAACTTCAATTACTAGTTTTTCTTTTCCTTTTTCTGGTTCAACAACAATGCTTCCATCTTTCAGCATGCATTCATTACTTCTCAATTTAAGTATTTTTCTAATACGTTCGATGCAATTACTCTGACTGTTTGTATTTGCCACACTTTATCCTTTCTCTTTTTTATTTTAATCGCCTGCATATCGCAAGGGCTTGCCCGAAGCAATCTAACATGTTGGGCTACAACACGGTTGATTGCCACGCGTTCTTGCGAACGCTCGCAATGACGGATGGTTAGAGTCTTTTGGATTCCAGCCTGTCTCGGCTTGCCTCAACATAACAGCTTACCGCCCCCTCCCCTCCAAAAAACATAGAGAGGAAGAGATACATCTGCATGAGCAGCCCTAAAAGCACAGCTTGTAAAGCTTATAATGGCACTAAGATATAATAATATATTTGCTATACAGACAAAACACTCAAAACTGCTACTTGAGCAATCATTACGTTTGTAGAGATAAAAATCCATCCAGAAGTTGCAACATTTCTTTTTGACGTTTTTCGCTAAAAGTTCCAAACACTACACATGTTTCTAAAAAGGCATATTTGTTGTTTTTATCTAAAATAAGATATGCTTCCTCGTTGGGTTCTGCTGTTCCAGCTATATCCAATTGTCTACCTATTTTGGATTTTAATATCTCAAAAGGAAAACAAATATATAATATTGCCTCTTCCCTTTTTTCCAATGTTGCTTCAACCCAAAAAGGATGTAGTCTATTTGAATAAAAATTTATCGAAGGTGTTTTAGAAAAACAATATCCACGATATTGATATGGTTGTAAGATTATGAAAGCAGGAGCATCATCATGTGGAATATTAAGTTCATAAGGACAATGGTTAATATTTAATCTTTGTAGTCTATTGACTGAATAGCCTCCTTGATATTCGAGAATACGTTGTTTTATAGCGTCCATGTCTCTCGTTTCTATCATCTTTTTTTGGAGCATTTCTACTAGATATCTATTAAATCCAAATTTACCACATTCCATTTTCCATTCCACATAACCACAATATGGTATCTCTCTTGCGCTACTTTGTGTACCATATTGAACGCGACTTTTTATTTTCATGTTTTCCATTTCATTTGATAACGATATGCCTATGTGAACTTCTTTTGCATTTTCCATTTTTTCTCCTTTTTATTTTTCCTTGCAGGAGGGAGGCTACTTTTGCTCACGATTCCATACAAAGCAGAGGCACAATCGCGCCCCGTCCTTGCGAGCGAGCGGCGCGAGCGAAGCAATCAACGATTCGGGGCAACCCCACACGTTCGATTGCCACGCGTTCGGACGAACGCTCACAATGACGCAATGTCATTTTGTCGCCCCTTTTTGTCATTCTGAACTCGCGTAAGCGAGTGAAAAATCTCAAAGCATCGGAATCCAAAGAGATGTTTCGGCTTTGCCTCAACATGACAATTTGCAGTGCTTGAAATGTTTGGCTGCCCTGCTCGTTTTGGTCGCAACCATTTGGAGGTGCGGAATTGAGCGCACATTATTTTAGGACTCAACATGAGTGCGACTAAAGTCGCACCTCCAAATTCTCAATGTCCTCGCAATGACGATAGAATCACGCCCCCAACGGGGGCTACCTCGCACAGAATCAACATAGATTCCGCACAAAGCCAAGCGAAACCCTACGCCAACAAATTCGTAATGTCAGACACACCAGAGACGCCATTGAGCTTGACGACAATATCATCAGTGCTAGCACCGCTGATTCCGCCAGTAGCGATGATATAGAAATCACCACCATGCTCAAATCCAGCAACTTTGTTTGTGCCGATGTCGTGTGTGGCGACATGGAGCTTTTGGTCAAGTGTGATATTATCCACTGTTGCGCTGCCGCTATCGTTATTGTTCACACCAAAGCTTAGGATTCCGTTTGCAATCGTTGCAGTGAGTGTGCTGTTTGGAGCGACATAGATAGTGTGGTTGCTCACGCTTGTTGCGACTTGTCCTTCGCCATAATATCCGCCAACACCATCACGCAAGCGCAATCCGTCATTTGCCACATCAAAGTTGCTAATCGTATCCATAGCACTTGTGTTTGCGGCAATGCTGACAATCTCGCCCGCATCGTTTGTGGTCTCGGTGAAGACAACATAGCTATCCGCCTTCGTGCCTGCGCCATCGCTGCCTTGAGTCGTTGTGCTTGCAGAAACACCGCTTGTGTTCACACCAAGCGAGCCAGTGCCAGTAATCGTTGGGTTGATTCCAGCAGGAATGCTTGTGAGGCTTGTGCCCTGAATTGTCAATGTCGAGCTACCAGCAGCGACATAATAGAGCACATCTTCGCCGATGTTCTCGAAATCAGACACAACAACAGCGCCATCGACAGTATCATCAGTCGTGAGCGTGAATGCGTTCGCGACTTCGTTTGCCGAGAGATTCTTGGTTGCGATGATTGTTTTGCCATCGAAAGTATAGCTTTGCCCAGCAGCAAGAGCGTTGAATGTAACGACAATCTGTCCATAGCTATCGCCATGCGCGCCGATAACATTGAATGTTTGGTTGCTGCCATCACCATTGCCATTGGTTTGGCTAAACTCAAAGCTTGCATTGCCTGTGTAGGTTGTTGGGTCGGTGAGCACAAGCTCGATTCCCCCACCAGAAACTTGGCGATACTCCGCTCCCTCAATCGTAAACATTGCCTTGTTCTCTTTTGCATTTGCGCGGTTGAATGTCTGCCCATCAATGCTGACTTTCGCGCGGTCAGATGCAGAAAGCGAATCCAAAGTACCATTGGTGATGAGCTCAAACACAGCAGTCTCAAGCTGTGCAGCAGTGAGAAGGACATCACTAAAGACGATGTTATGCCCGTTAATGCTGATAGTCGCTGTGTCAGGTTGTGCGGCGATTCCCTGCTCGGCTTGTGCGCTCCAGCTCACAGCTGTGTTGTTGGCATTATAGACATTGCTTGGGGTAATCGTAATCGTGCTTGCAGTGGTGGGGAGATTGGCTGCGTTATCGATTACAAGCTTAATCTCATTGCCCGCGATTCCGCCAGCAGTGGTGTCGACTTTCACACCGACATTGGCAAGAACATCTTTGACTTTGGTTGCTGCTTCTGCTCCACCAGCAGAGTTGGTGATGGTGTAGGTGATTCCATTTGTGGTTCCAGAGCCAGTGCCCAACATCTCGATGATGTCAGCAGGAGTCACAGTGGTGTCTTTAGGAGCAGTTGCCTTGATGCTATACACATTGCCAGCAATAGAAACCTTGAGAACCTCTGTGCCTGCTTGGTCAGCAGAGAGTGCCTTGCCAGTCCAAACAAGGTCGCTACCCACAGGGCTAACACTAGCGGGTGTGCCGATTTGGTCTTGGGCGGGGGTCTCCGGCTGATACGCTTTTGCAGTGTAAGTACCATTGGTTGCGTTAGCAAATCCACCAGTGGCAGGAGATGTGAGCGTAATTGCTCCGTCTGCGCTTGATTGTGTAACGGGTTCAAGCACCAACTCTCCGCTGCTGTCTGACGCGGTAACGAGCCCGGTTAGGTTTGCTGCGTCTCCGTTGGAATCGGTGATAGCATAGCTAATTTCAGTGTTTGTGGCGTCTGTCGCTGTCCCGTTAGTAGCATTGATAGCTGCAATAACACCTGCAAGGCTTGCTGCTTTGTCAGCGGTGGTATCACTATTTGACGCAGTGATTGTGTAGGTTTCGCCATTAATCGTAAGCTCCAATATTGAACTACCACCTGATGTAACATCAAGATCTGTTCCCCCTGTTCCAAACTTAAACTTCGTTGTCGGGGTAATTGTCGCAGCAGACGAAGATTGGGCAGAAGCAGCGGGTTGATAGGCTTGCGCAGGTGTGCCGATATTAACAAAGGTGAAGGCATAACTAGCGGACGCTGCAGGCTGATACGCTTTTGCAGTGTAAGTACCATTGGTTGCGTTAGCAAATCCACCAGTGGCAGGAGATGTGAGCGTAATTGCTCCGTCTGCGCTTGATTGTGTAACGGGTTCAAGCACCAACTCTCCGCTGCTGTCTGACGCGGTAACGAGCCCGGTTAGGTTTGCTGCGTCTCCGTTGGAATCGGTGATAGCATAGCTAATTTCAGTGTTTGTGGCGTCTGTCGCTGTCCCGTTAGTAGCATTGATAGCTGCAATAACACCTGCAAGGCTTGCTGCTTTGTCAGCGGTGGTATCACTATTTGACGCAGTGATTGTGTAGGTTTCGCCATTAATCGTAAGCTCCAATATTGAACTACCACCTGATGTAACATCAAGATCTGTTCCCCCTGTTCCAAACTTAAACTTCGTTGTCGGGGTAATTGTCGCGCTTGATTCAGGTGTTGCAGGCGATGTTTCAATCAACCCTTGAATGCTCGCACTCGCACTCGCAGCACCAGCAGTAATCTGTGCTGTGATGTCTGTGGGGGCATTGGTGGATTCATTGCCTGTAAAGGTGAGATTGAGGTCTTTGAGGTTTCTATTGGGTTGAGCAGTAATGTTGAGCACACCACCGCTTGCACTCGTTGTTGCCCCAGCCCAATCTCCTGTGAGACTATTGAGTTTGCCGGTAATGTTAAATCCAGCTGTGATTGTGCCATTGTTGGCATAAGCAGCAATCGCTTGGGCGATTTCAGCAGCACGAACGATTCCAGTATCCCCAACATTGGTAATGGTCAAACCATCAATGCTAAAGCTTTGGCTGTTTGCAAGTCGGAGGTTTCCGAGGTCAACACTATACACCTCACGTGCCCCTTGACTAGAACCACTGCCAGCGTTGAATTCGATGATGTCATGATTAGCTCCAGCTGTGAGGGTGATGTTATCTGCACCTTTACTTGCAGTAATCACAATGCCTTCATTGTTAGGATTGCTGACAAGGAGTTTGCTGATGTCAAGATTCACACCACTTGTTTTAGAGA
>CAMWUR010000075.1 GCA_947177485.1 uncultured Helicobacter sp. | reverse complement strand
GAATTTGTGTATCGAGGATTTTTTTCAATAGCTCTGGATTGTCGTGCATTTTAATGAGCGCTTTCGTATTCTCAAGCCATTTGTCAAAAGCCCTGTGCATCTCTTTAATCCGAGTTGCTTCCTGTTTTATGAACATTGTTGTTGCTTCACGGTATGATAGCGGCACACGCTCTGCTTTGCTGGGGCAATCAACAGCGCCTCGCTCTGCCGCGTGTTCGCTTTGCGGCGATTGCTCATTGCCATACAATGCGTCATTGCGAGAGGCGCTCGCCTCGTGGCAATCAACGATTCCCGATTGCTCGGCATGGTCGATTGCTTCGGCTTTGCCTCGCAATGACAATTGTTCTATCGGCTGGCGCTCCACAAGCAGCGCGGCGGCTTCTTTCAAGCCCTTTTGCGCCTTGTAGATGTGCCAAAGCAATGTTTTGTCGTCCATTGCCTGCGCCTTTGCCTCTCTTGCGTTGATAATCTCGAAATATGCGCGCTCGAGCGCATTGCCTATCGCGATGTTTCGCTCACTCACGAATGTCATTGTGTCTCCTTTATCGCGCCTTTAGCGCGGTTTTGTTAGCATTTGCTGCCATTGTCTGGGCTATGGCACACAAAGTGCTAGCATTTTCAATGAGAATGCAGCGAAATGCTGGGTGGAAGTATATAGTAATTTTCTTTCCATGTCAAGCTGATTGCAGTAATTTTTTAGAAAGGGCGCAAAATGGATAGTTTTACAAGCCTTGTTGAAGAGATGAAAAAGCTTTACGGCGTGTCAAGTCTCGAAGATGTGGCTGAAAAAATGGGGTATAGTAAAAAAAATGCCACAAATTGGCGCAAGAATAGGAAGCTCTCCGCACATGCGCAGCTGAAGTGGCTTGAGGCAAAGAATAGGCAAACACAAACAACGTTTATTGCGGTAGATAGCGATACCAAACGCGATATGCTCTCAATCCCCCTGCTTTCGGCAAAAGCGAGCGCGGGGCATGGCATTGAAAATTTTGAGGTCGAGGCGATTGGCGAGTTTAGCATTAGCCCGATGTTGTTTCGCACACATCAATCGCCGCAACATCTGCGGCTCATCGAGGTTGTGGGCGATTCGATGAGCCCCACGCTCAAAGACGGCGATTTTGTGTTGATTGACACGAGCAAAACGGGCGGGGCGCAAGACGGAATCTATGTGCTGATTTTGGGCAGCGATTTGCTCGTGAAGCGCCTACAATTCGAGCTCAATGGCGACATTCGCATTCTTTCGGATAATCCGCATTACGCGGAAAAACTCTACACGCAAGAATCGCAAATCCCGTTGCGCATTGTTGGGATTGTGATTCGCGCGATTGTGCGTTTTTAGGGTATAATGGCGGAAAGGAGTTTGCAATGAGAAAGCGATTTTGTTTCATGATGATTGTGGGGCTTGTTTTGGTGAATGTGGCGTTGGCTGACAATATTGCAAATAAGGTTCAGGAAACATTTAATGATTGCCTCAAAAAAGATGCTAAAGCCTGTTATAGTTTCGCATTTTATAATCATATTGGTTTTGGTATTGCTAAAGATTATAAAAAAGCTGCTGAATATTATCAAAAAGCTTGTGATATGGGTATTTTGCTTGGGTGTGATAAAATCGGAATGATGTATGAGCTCGGCGAGGGATTTCAAAAAGACTACAAAAAGGCGATAAGAATTTATGAGAAAACATGTAGCCTTAAAGACGAAGCGGGTTGTTTTGCGCTTGGTCGTTTGTATGCAGAGGGGCAAGGTGTAGAAAAAAATATTTCTACTGCCAAAAAGTATTTTCAAAAATCTTGTGATTACGGCGAGCAAGATGCGTGTGATAAGGTAAAAACACTCGATAATACCCAAAATGATGAAGATTTTATGAAAGAGCTTGAGGCAGATATGCAAAAATGCGAAAATGGTAATACCACAATGTGTAACGCTATCGTGAAAGCGGCAGATTTAGCTTGTAGTTTTCAGCATGATTATGCTTGCTATGTTGTAGGCGTTGTTTATTCTTCTGAAAATCGTGATATACAAAATTATCATAAGGCTAAGGAATATTTTCAAAAAGCTTGCGATATGAAGTTTGCGCCTGCCTGTTTTAATCTGGGCAGTTCTTATGCGCTAGGCAAAGGCGTGCGGCAGAATCTCTCTAATGCTATGGAATATTTTGGCAAAGCTTGTGATTATGGCTTGCAGCAAGGTTGTAATAATTATAAAATGATTCGTGGAAAACTAAATATTCGTTGATGATTCGCGCGATTGTGCGTTTTTAGGGTATAATGGCGGAAAGGAGAGGCGATACCGATGATGCATGTGGCGCTTATTGTTGGTTTTGCATGCTTGATGTTTATGGTAAAAAATCCATTTGGATTTTTTCAATTTTTATTTGGTTTAATAGCATTAGTTGCACTTTTTGCACTTTTAATGAAAGAGTATGCAGCATTACCTATATTTATTTTTGCTTGTATGGCATTTTGGGTTGTTAAGCGAGCAAAAGAAACAAGTGATGATAATGACGATAAAAACATAGCAGATAAACCTAAGTATGATAACTCAATCATATTTTCAAGTATTATGTCAATTAAATTTTTAAAAATCATACTTGGATTATTAATCATTGCTTCGTTTTTCCTATTCTTTGATGGGGATACATGGGCATTTTTTGTGTTTGCTTTTTCGTGCTTAGCACGTTATATTATTTGGCTAAAAGAAACAAACGATGACGATAAAAACATAGCAGATAAACCTAAATATGATGACTTCATCATACACGAAAAGCCCCCAGAATTGCCGCATAGTCTCAAGGAACATTCCCCGACAATTGCGCCACAATCTGAATCACAAGCCTCTAAACAACGAATACAAGAGATAAGAGAAGCAATAGCAACAATGAAGCGAAATGCTCCTGTGGAACGCGTGGAATATTCTGTGAGTGATTATCGCAGAGCATACTATAATCGACTTTCTAATAAGGAACGCGGAAATCGTTATGAGCGCTATTGTGGCTACTTGCTTGCAATTAATGGCTGGGAAGTAGAATATAGTGGCATTGTGCTTGGGAATAAAGATAAAGGGATTGATTTGCGTGCGTTTAAGGAAGGACGTATGAAAGTTGCGCAATGTAAGTTTTGGTCAGGAAGAATCACAAATGCAACGGTTAGTCAATTCATTGGAGATTTAGAAAGAGAGCAAGAAGAAAATGCAAATTTGCAAGTCATCGGTGTGTTTTTCTGTAAGGAAAATAAATTTGAGGAAGGTTGCAAAGAACGGCTAGAAAAAAAGGGCATTTCGGTACAAATTCAAGATTATAATAATGAATATCCTTGCGTGAAGTGTATTTTGGCAAGTAAATTGTACTATACCCCATATCATGCTGAATATGATACGATTCGTTTTTCTATTCAACGTGGCGATAGACATTGCTATGATGAGCAATTAGCAGAAACGCTAGGCTTCAAAAAAGCGACATAATGCCCCTCCTCGCCCTCTTTCTCCTCTGTTTTGCGTTTGCCAAAGAGCCTGAAGCTGTTACGCTTGTGCGCGTTATTGATGGCGATACGATTAAGATTGTTGAGAATGGGCGCAAGGTGAGTGTGCGACTTTGGGGGATTGACGCGCCCGAGATGACGCAAAGCTTTGGGAAAGAATCGCGCGATTTCTTGCATTCGCGTTGTGCGGGCGCGCGCGTTGCGATTGTGCGCAAAGGCAAAGACAAATATCGCCGCATTCTTGGAATCGTGTTTTGCAATGGCGAGAATATGAACGAAGCGCTTGTGCGAAACGGCTTTGCGTGGGCATATTTGCATAAAAAATATGTTCCGCTTATGGAATCTGCGCGCAAACAACGGCGCGGGCTGTGGAGAGAGCGCAACAGGGTTGCGCCACATCTTTGGAGGCAAAAGAGGGGGTAGATATTGCAATGAAATCAATGGTCAGGAGACAAGGATTGAGCACAAAAGAAAAAATTAAAGCAAAAATAGATATAGTTAAGGCATTGCTATTGTCGTTTATGGCAGCATTATTTGGAATTTTTGGGTATGTTGTAACACAGTATGAGCAGTTGGACACATTTCGCATTATTACTATATTGATAGGAGTTATCCTTTTGGTTCTTGCCATTCTATGGTGTGGACATATACTTAAAATTGAACTTGATAAATTGGAGAGAGAAGAATGATAGGATTGGTTTTAGGCACATTGGTTATGGCTGCACTTGTCGGCTCTGCCTTATATGTTGTCCATCGGCTCTGATGAATGTTTTAGGCTTTAGTAGCGCTTCACAATAAACACATACATGATGGGGATTACCGCGAAACAAAGGGCAATCTCTGCGGCTTTGTGTAGAATCGTTTGTGCCGCTTCTGCTACGCTTTGTGTTGCGAGCTTTGCAAGCGGTAGGTTGGCATACACGCAACACACAAACACGACAACAAGCAGCAAGCCAAAGATTTTCTTGCGTTTTGAGATATAGTCTAAAGCTGCGTTGATTGGGTCAATATCTTGCGGATTCTCTTTTCTCATTCTTTCTCCTTTTTCGTTTGTGTGCGCTTTTTGCTCGTGTCATCGCAACCATGAAATATGATGTAGAGAAATCCCCAAGCCACAAAATAGAAAAAGGTTACTGCAAGATATGCGCCCGTGAAACTCTGGAGCATTTCCTGCACACAAACCGCGTTTTCTGTGCAAATGTCCTTCAGTGGTGTGAAAAGATAGAGTGTATAGACATACCCTACCCAAAAGATGATTTTGAATGCTTTCATTTGTATCCTCCTGCCTTGTTCAAACTCTCCGCGTTTGCGCGCGCTGCCTCTGCGCGAAGCTTCTCTGCCTTTGCCTTGTTGAGCTCAAGCTCGGTTGCGATGTTTTGCATTTGCAGCTGCTCGGCTTGTTGCGCTGCTGGGTTAGGCGCGCTTTGTGCCTGAATGAGCGCAAGCACTTCCTCGCTAATCGGGCTTTGCGCATCTTTGAGGATTAGCGGCAACATCACGGGCACGATGTTTGGATTCACCTGCGCGATGATTTTCATAAGCTCGATATTGTTTTTGAAACGTTCGCTTAGGCTGCCCTGCGTTTGGGGAATCGTGTTTAACGTTACATCGAAATGCCCGATGTCTTTGAATGTCTGCGTGCGCTTCGGGTTGCCGCGCTCATCAAACACAATCTCGCCAAACTCGTTGCGCTCGATTTTGTTGATATAGAGTTCCTTAATCGCGTCCTCTTGCTCGACAATCTTTAGAATCTGCTCGCTTTTGTAGAATCGCTTGATGAGATGAATGGCTTTGGCAAACGCCGCTTTGTCAATGCTATTGCTCGCCTCGACATATTGTTGCACGCCGATAAGCCCCACATTCTGCCGCTGCTCTATCGCGTATCCGCTCAAACGATTCACCGCTTGCCCCAATGCTTCTTCGTTTAGCCCCGTCAAAAGGTCGGCTTGCTGGCGATAGGCAACAATCGTTTGCCCGATTTGCGCAATCTCGGCATTTTGATTCACGATTTCAAACTTTTTTTGGCTGATTGTGCCCGCTTTGACGGCGCTAATGCTATCGTCTTGGGCGAAATGCGCCGCGAAAGTCTCGATGTCCTCGACTGCGTCTGTCTCAATCAGCATTTTAATGCTGCCGAGCTTGTTGGCAAGCTTTATCAGGCTAAAATTCACCGCGTCTTGCAGCGGGAGAATGTTGCGATAGAGCCCAAAGAATGCGCCGTTGTTTTCGATGTTGAATTTGCGGATTGCAAACGGATGCCCAAAGCCAAACGGGTCGATGTCTTGGTGCAATATCTCGGGCACATCGAGATTCCAAAAGCTGCGCGTCCAAGCGCCGTTGTGCCATACCCAACTTTCGCAAACATAGCATTGCTCGCGCGTGCTGTCGTTGTCGGTGAAGACATAGCTGCTTTTGGGAAAGCATTGCTTGTAGTCGTCTGCGTCAAAGAGCATGATTTTATGAAAAAACTTGGAATCCTCTGCGTCTTTGCGCTGGCTCATTGGGTCGATGTAGAAGCTCTCCGTTGGGATATGGCTTAGATAGACTTCGCATAGCCTTTGCCCCGTGATGTCCTCCTCGCGCAATTCGCGGATTCGCACCTGCCAAACAGACATTCCGAGTAGCAAGTCGACATCGTTGCTGTGCTTTTGCAGCGCGTATTCTTCGGTGTCGGTAATGCTTTTTAAAATGTCGGTGAGCATTTGCGCGATGTTTTTGTCGTTGCGTTGGCGCGGGGATACCTTGATGTCTTGCTTGCCCGCGAGCTTGAAGCCGATGATTTTGTTCCCGATTTTGTGGTAGATGTTCTCCCATATCGGGGGCTGCCCGCGCTCGGCGAGCACTTGCAAAACATCGGGCGGGAGCTGGTTGCCGTTGTAGTATTTCTTGTGAATGCTAAACTCTCTGTGCCCTGTGTCGGTATTTGTCGCCTCTTTGAGCAGAAATTGCAGGCGCTCGAGTGTTGGGTGCTTTGGCATTTGTGTCCTTTGTTGCGTTGTGCATTGGTTGCGCGTGGTTCTGTTTGGAATCGCGCATTTTTGTGGGATTTTGGCACATTACGGGGGCGAAAAATAGGTATGCAGGCGCTGCGTTTGGAGGCGCGGGGGGGGGGGGAGATGTTGGGCGGGGTTGTGTATGTGTCTTT
>CAMWUR010000074.1 GCA_947177485.1 uncultured Helicobacter sp. | reverse complement strand
CCCCCCCCCCCCCCCCCCCCCCCCCCCCCCCCCCCCCCCCCCCCCCCCCCGCAATTGTGTTCTACTCATGCCTCTCCTTTGTTGTTTTTTTATGAGCGGCAAACTCACAGCGCAATTATACTGCAATAATACTGCAAGAATCATAAAATTTCGCGCGGCTGCTGCGCCACCGCATGGACGATTCCAAAAATATGCCGTGCATTGCATTAAGCCGAAGCAATCAAACATGTTTGGTTACTCTGCATTGTTGATTGCCACGCTCGCGCCGCTCGCAATGACGTTGGAAACTCGTCATGTTGAGCGTGGCGAAATATCTCTTTGTGCGACCAAAGCCGCACCTCCAACGCGTCTTGCGTTGATGATTCTAAGATTAAGATATGCTATAATATCCAAAACACATTGAGGAGACGCGATGATTATTGCTGCAAATTTCAAAATGCACCTCACACCGCACAAGCTGGCGACGTTTGCAGCGACACTCCGCGATTCACTCGATTCGCGGCTTCAGATTCTGCTGTTTCCCAACATGGCATGTTTGGCGAGCCTGCCGCAATGCCCCGTGCGCTGGGGTGCACAAAATGCCTACCCGGCGCAAAATGGCGCGTTTAGCGGCGAAATTGGCGCAGAGGTACTAGACGCCTTACAGATTCAGACATTGCTTGTCGGGCACAGCGAGCGGCGCGCGCTTGGTGAGTCGCAAGACTTTTGCGCACAAAAGTGTCGATTCTATGCCGAGCTTGGTTTTACGCTTGTTTATTGCATTGGTGAGCCACACAATGTGCGCGCAGGTGGGCAAGAATCGGTGCGCGCATTTTTGGATTCGCAATTGCACACCATTCCGCTGGATTATCCCAACCTCATCATCGCCTATGAGCCGATTTGGGCAATCGGCACACAAGCTGCGAGTTTGGAGCAAATCGCCACGACCCATGCCGACATCAAAGCGCTATGCTCCGCGCGCGGCGCAAACCCGCCGCTGCTCTACGGCGGGAGCGTGAAGCCCAACAATGCGCATGACATCTTGTCGCTCGACAATGTCGATGGCGTGCTTGTCGGCAGCGCGGCGCTCGTTGTGAGCGATTTTGTGAAAATCATGCAAGCGGGCTTGCAAGCCCTATAAGAGTACACATGAAATCTATCCATTTTTTTTGGATTGCCTTTATTTTTAACCTCTATTGGCTCCTCTATCTCTTTGGATTCCTGCTCATGGACGCCGTGATTGCGCTCTTACTATGTGTGGCGACAATGAGCATCAAAGAAGGAATCGAGCGCTATGTCAAGTCCAACTTCATAGCCTCCACGCTTAGCGTGCTGTTGCTGCTCATGGTGTTTGTGATTCCAATCATCTATGGCGTGAATATTATCGTGAAGTTTTCGCCGATTTTCACAGCAGAAAATCTCGAGGGCTTTTTTGTGAGCTTCAAAGCCACGCTCGCCACATTGCGCGATATTCTCGTTGAGCGCATTCCTGTGCTTGAAGACTATGCGCATGAAATGCTGCTTTCTGTCGATGACTTTGCGCAAAATATCGATACTGCCTCGATTGTACAATTAGCGCTTAGTGTGAGCACAAAAGTCGGCAAATGGAGTGTCGCGTTTCTCAAAGACACAGCTTTTGTAACCATATTCTTATTTATCTTTTACTATTATGGCAAAACTCTCTATCGCTACACATTGCGTCTGCTCCCTCTTTCACAACAAGAGAGTTCGGGAATCTGTGCCGAGGTCGCCGGCGTTTTGGGCGTGGTTGTCTATTCGCTCATCGTTTCGGTGATTTTTCAGGGTTCGTTGTTTGGAATCATCGTGGGTATTTTTGGCTATGACCCGATTTTGTTTGGCGTGCTGTATGGCTTTGCCTCGCTTGTGCCTGTTGTGGGTGGGACGCTTGTGTGGATTCCGCTTGTGGGCTATGAAGTCTATCTTGGCAATTACACCACAGCGATTATCATTGCGCTGTATTCAATGATTGTCATTGCAACCATTGCCGATAATGTTATCAAACCCATTATCATCGCCTTTATCAGCCGTGTTGTTCTCAAAAGCAATATCCGAATCAACGAAATCACCATTTTCTTTGCCATTTTCGCCGGGCTTGTTACCTTTGGGTTTTGGGGAATGGTGCTTGGACCAACCATTACAGCCTTTTTTGTGGCTCTTGTGCGGCTGTACGAAAACTACTTCTTACCCCAACAAGGCAACCACTAATGCGCCTTCTCGAATCGATTTTTGCCACCATCGGCATGCCCTTTGTGGGGCTTTTGCGCCTTATCGAGTCTTTTGGGCATTTCGTGCTGTTTCATCTTCGCCTTTTGCCTTTATACGTGTGCCCTCCCTATCGATTCAAAGAGTTGCTCACACAAATCGAGACAATCGGCATTGGTTCGCTTGGAATCATTCTCCTAAGCTCAATTTTTACGGGCATGGTGCTTGCAATCCAATTCTATCATGGCTTTCATCGCTTTGGCGCAGAGGATTTTATGAGCTATCCCATTTTCCTTGCGATTAATCGCGAGCTTGGACCCGTGTTTGCGGGGCTTATGGTGGTGAGCCGCGCTATTTCGGCAATGGCAGCCGAGCTTGGCAGTATGCGCGTGAATGAACAGATTGATGCTATCGATTTGCTCGGAATCGATTCGCGACAATATCTGATTGTTCCGCGCGTGCTTGGCAGCGCTATTTCGATGCCGATTCTCGTGCTTGTGTTTGATGTTGTGGGTAATCTCGCTGCATTTATCATCGCAACAATCGTGCTTGAGGCGAACGTATATAGCTATCAAACAATGATACAGCAATTTTTCAGCATTGGCGATTTGAGCATTTCTTTGCTTAAGGCGCTTGTGTTTGGAATCCTGATTAGTCTCATTGGAAGCTATGTCGGATTCCAGACCAAAGGCGGCGCAAAGGGCGTAGGGCAGGCGACTATCAACGCCGTTGTGTATAGCGCTGTTACGATTTTCGGGGCAAATTATCTTTTGTCTGCTTTGTTTCTTGCGTTGAATTTATAAGCTATTTGTGAGCATATCAATGATATAATCTCGAAAAATAAACAAAGGACATTGGCTTATGGCTGAACAAATCAAGACAATCACACCAATCAGCAAACGCAATTTTGCACATCGACGTTATAAAAGATTCCCACATTTTGGGCATGCGGCGCGTGACAGCGTCATGCCGCTTGTGATGCTCGAAATTCGTTCGGCGATGATGGATATTCCGCTTGTATTCCTCAAAGAAAAAGAAGGCTATGGGCTGTATGGAATTGCTTCGTTCTTGCATCGCTTCAATGCGCTGCTTGATGGTGATGGAAGGTTTAGGAC
Source organism: uncultured Helicobacter sp. (assembly GCA_947177485.1). Lineage (GTDB taxonomy): Bacteria > Campylobacterota > Campylobacteria > Campylobacterales > Helicobacteraceae > NHYN01. The sequence goes on along the minus strand of CAMWUR010000074.1, from coordinate 3,616 downwards.
AAGCTATATTCCTGCCTGCTATCGTGCCTATCCTTTTTTATTTGCGACTATCGAGACGGGCGAGAAAGTCTTATGTTTCGATGAAAGCAGTGGTTTGCTTGTTGAAGAAGGCGGCACAGACGGCTTGCCGTTTTTTGATGAACAAGGCAATACGGCGCAAAATATTCAGGAGATTATGCTGCTCATTAAAAGCATTGCCGATAGCGTTGTGCGCACGAAACAGGTTGTCGAGACGCTCGATTCGTTTGGATTGATTGCCCCTTGGGATTTGAATATCACTCTTGATGGCACAACGCAAAAAATTGAGGGATTTTACAGCATTAGTGAAGAGCGCCTGTTGCAATTGCGCGCCAACGAGCTCGCTACATTGCGCGACAATGACGCGCTTGCGCTCGCTTATGCGCAGGTGTTTTCCAAACAGCATGTGCGACAAATCGAACAGCTTTGCAATTGGATTCTCGCAGCCGAGAAATCGCGCCAACAGAATCTTATTGACCAGAAAGGCGATTTGGACATAGAGTTCTTGAATAACGAAACTATTCCCGTATAAGGACATTCGATGAAACTTCTCTATGCTCCTATGGAGCGCCAAGCGCATGAAATGATTAGCGCCAATGTGATTTGCGGCTATGATATGTTGGTGCTTGATACCCTGCTGCAATGCGAATTTGTCGAGCAAGTTTTCTATTTTCCGCATAAAAAAAGTATTGCGGAGCTTGCGCATGTGCGCAAAGCCCTGAAAGACGATAGAATCTCGACTATTAAATCACTCAACAAGGCAAAAGATTCTGATGTTTTGATTACTGACCTTGCAAACATCGCCTTTGCCTATTCGTTATTCTACAAAAAACCCTCCATCTATTTCTTGCCTGGTTTTACAGGTGTAGCATTTGAGGGACACCAAGACAGGCTTTTACAGCTCATGAACGATTTCGCCTTTTTCTGCCATTCATTGCAGGCTTTGCGCGACATGCTCGCCGAACTCCCCACGTTATGGGCGAGGAAAGAGCCGATGTTGCAACAATTTCTCGATAGGGCGCTGATATGAACCTCAAACAATACCACGAAAGCCTGCAAAAAAGCCTTGAATCGTTGCTCGATAGCAAGCGCAAAAATATCGTTTTATTGTCTTATGACCCGAGCTCTGAACCCTTTGGGCAGCTTCCGGCTGTGCTAGCTAAACGGCATAATGTCGTGATTGTCGGCAGCGCAAACAATCCCGAACCCTATGCGGGGCAGTCATTTGTGCATATCCCATTCAAAATCTTTGATGAAAGCAATCAGAGATTCCATATCACACCGATTCAGCTCAAGGGAATCGACCTTATCATTATGCCCGATTTGTTTGAAGAACAGCAGCTCAACCGCGAGTTCCTCAACAAAAATGCCAAGCGACTCTATCTCCCACGTACGATTTTTACACCGCCAGCAATGAATCTCGATACAATCGATTATGTCGCCGTGCCTTCTGCCATGGCATTGCCCGCATTTGAGAAATACGCCCCAAACGCACAAAAGCTGCTTGTTGGTAGCCCGCTTTTTGATTCTCTTGTTGCGCTCTTTGAGGACAATCAGCCTGCAAAAAGTCTCTATTATGCCTCGAGCGTGCAATATGCAAATCTCTCGCCGACATTCATCAATCTCTATGCGGGCTATGACAACATGCTTCTTGAATGGCTGTTGGCAAATTATAAGCATCAGATTGACTATGCACCCCATCTCATGAATATCCTCAACAACCATCCATGCTATTTGCAAATCAAGCAAAAATGGCAGGCTGAATCGCGTATTCACTTTGTCCAAACAGCCGATAATGCGCAATTTTCCCAAACCAAATGCTTTGTCTCTGACCTCTCTACTTTTGCATGTCATATCGCGCTTGCAAGTTTGCGACAAACCATATTCTTTGCCCCTGCACAGAATCACAAAGAATGGGAGCACCATGCTCTCTTTGGTGCTCTTGTTGCGAGCAGCCTCGAGCAGATGCGCATGCGCATGAACGATGTGAATGTGCCCAAGGAGAAGTTTATTGCTTGGCGTGAGAATAACTTGTATCATCTCAAACAAAGTGTCGTGTATCTTGCTGATTGTATCGATGAGATTCTAAAGGCATAATATGCGTGCGGGCTTGTTGGTGTTGTTGGTGTTGTGTATTGCGGCATGTGCGAGCAAGCCAAAAGATGAGCTCCCAATTGCCGTTACACCGCCACAAATACCAGATTCTGCGAGTATAGATGAAGCACTCGCAAAGATGCAGACATTCCATCAAATCGTCTTTCAAGCAGACCGCAAACACGAGGCAAAGGCTCTTGCCCAACAAGCCTGCAAGCTTGGGCTTGGCGAGGGCTGTTTATTTAGTGTGTTTAGTGAGCCTTTGAGTGTGAATAAGGACCAGAGTGCAGAGGAAATCAAAGAACATTTTCTCTCGTATCTGCAAACAATCAAAGTCGCGCAAATCGAAATGGACAAGCACGCATTGCGCCTTGCAACATACAATTGTGCGCATAATGTCGGCAGCGAATGTGCTATTGTTGGAGGAATCTATGAGCGCGGAGATGGTGTTGAGGCAGATTCCACAAAGGCGCGTGCATATTACGAAAAAGCTTGCAATCTTAACGCTGTGCATGGCTGCCTCGCGCTCAACCGATTTACGGGCTATGCGAGCAAACAATATGCCAAAACCTTTGCGTTGCTCGAGAGTGCTTGCGCGGCGAATGACCCCTTTTTGTGCTATATGGCAGGCGAATGGAGTGTGATTAGTGCGTTGCATAACAAACAAACATCGCCAAACTCGTCTTTTTTGCAAGATGCAAAGGCATATTATGACAAAGCATGCAAACTAGGTTTTGATGCAGAATCTTTGGGGCTCGAAGGGAGTTGCACACAGGGGAATATCTGGCAGATTCGCGTGGAACTCCTGCGCAAAAAGGCTATGCAAAAGCGCAATAAACCATAATGTTAGTGAGCAGCATAAAGCTCAAATGGCGTGCCCAGAGGGACTCAAACCCCCGACCTACAGGACCGCAACCTGTTGCTCTATTCAACTGAGCTATGGACACATTGAAAGAATGATACACAAAAAAACCTTATAAAATCCTGAAAACCAAAAGCCCAAAATTTGAGCTTTTTTTAAACTTTGTGATTGTATAATCAGTGTTTCAAATTCACCAAATGGGGTGTTAGCTCAGTTGGGAGAGCGCAACGCTGGCAGCGTTGAGGTCAGGGGTTCGAACCCCCTACACTCCACCAAACCCTCCATTCCCCATGCCTCCCTTTTTCCCTTTATCGCTTTGAATGCTTTGATTGTGTGCAATGCGTTGCATTGTTGAGTCATTGCGAGGCGAAGCCGAAGCAACGACATCTTGCTGTGCCATTGCTCATCAATTTCATTCCCCCAACCACAGCGCGCAACGGCTATGTTCGAGCCGAAAGGTATAACAGAGACGCAGCGCTGTGGGCTATGACACATGCAAGCGCAACGCACACTTTAAAAGCATGCAGGGGTTTGGGGGATTAAGGGGATAAGGGGACAAACTATACATAAGAAACGCAAACATTTCATGTTTGCTTTGGCAAATAAACCCCCTTGTCCACCTTAGAAAATAACCACATTGAG
>CAMWUR010000073.1 GCA_947177485.1 uncultured Helicobacter sp. | reverse complement strand
AAAAAACCAGCTACAACAACGCGCAAGGTCAGCACGCAAGACAACGAATCCACAAAAACAGCAACAAAAACCACAGCCAAGACAACAAAAACAACAGCAAAAAAGCCAGCGCCTGCAAAAACCACAACAAGAACAGCAGCAAAACCAAAAGCGACGTCTAAAACAGCAGCAAAGCCAAAAGCTTCAACAGTCGCTAAAAAGCCTGCAACGAAAAAACCAACAGAATCGAAGCCCAAACAAACACCCAAAACACAAGAAAAAGCGAGTGTAACAAAAACTGCTACAAAGCCAAAAGTCACAACGAAACGTACAAGAAAAAAAGCAGAGACAGAATCAAGCCCCGAAAAACCCATTAAAAAACTACCAATGACGTTAAATCAAAAAATCGATTTTCTATTTAAAAACACAAAAGAAAAATGGGTTTCTTTTGAAAAAATCATTCAACTATTCATAAAACCTCCTACAATGGCGCAGGCAAAACGTGTCCATGATTGTTCTACCAAATACAAAAAGAAGCTTTTGAATGCTTCTGAGATTGCTAAATTGCTCAATAAAGAAGACGCACGCAAAACGAAGCAAGAAAAATTGCGCATTTCTGATGAGATTCTCGAAGATGAATTTGACTTTATGAAAGAACGCGAACTCTTGGAATGGAGTCGCAGCGATTCTCCTGTGCGTATGTATTTGCGTGAAATGGGGCAAATTGCACTTTTGACCAAAGAAGACGAAGTGAAATTGAGCAAAAGTATTGAATTGGGCGAAAATACGATTCTCGATGCGATTTGTTCTGTGCCCTATTTGATTGATTTTATTTTAGACTATAAAGAATCTCTGATTAATCGTGAGCGCCGCGTCAAAGAATTGTTTAAAAGCTTTGAAGACGACGAAGATGACGAAAGTGAGGAAGCTATTTTTGATGATGATGGCGAGCAAAACAATGCTTCCAGTAACAAAAAAGACCAAAAACGTATCGAAAAAGTTTTGACGACTTTCAAGGCACTCGAACGTGCCAAAAAAGATTGGCTTAAAACTCTCCATGCGTCTGTGGACGAAAGCGAGCATGACAAACTGTTATATCTTCTAAATATTGCCTTTAAAAAGCAGATTCTCAAAGACAAATTGCTTGACCTCGGACCCACAACAAAACTCATTAATGAGCTTGTACGTACAATTGAAAATTCACTCAAAAGCGATGAGGATTTTCAAAAGGAGCTCAAACGTTTTGAATACAAACTTCCACTTTTTAATGAAACCTATATCAACAACCATAACAAGATTCTAAACAATATTGTCAATATGTCCAAAAATGACATTGCCTTGAGCGTTCCCGAAGCCACAATGGTTTCTATCTATGAAGACATCAAACGTCAAATCCACGCGCGCAACAAAAGCAAAGAATCCTTGCTAAGTCCTGAACGACTCAAAGAGATTTTGGAGCAAATCAAACGTGGCAAAGATATTGCAGACAAGGCAAAATCAAAAATGGCAAAAAGCAATCTGCGCCTTGTTGTGAGCATTGCAAAACGTTACACGAATCGTGGATTGCCCTTCTTGGACCTTATCCAAGAAGGCAATATTGGTTTGATGAAAGCTGTCGATAAATTTGAATATAAAAAAGGCTATAAATTCTCGACATACGCGACATGGTGGATTCGTCAAGCAATTAGCCGCGCCATTGCTGACCAAGCGCGCACAATTCGGATTCCAATCCACATGATAGAAACGATTAATAAAATCAATAAAATCGTTCGCCAGCATCTCCAAGAACAAGGCAAAGAACCCGATGTGGAAACGATTGCTCAAGAAGTTGGATTGCCTGTGGATAAGGTTAAAAATGTCATTAAAATCACCAAAGAACCCATTAGCCTCGAAGCACCCATTGGCAACGATGAAGATGGAAAATTTGGAGATTTTGTCGAAGATAAAACATCGATTGGACCCATGGACCATATCCTCAAAGAAGACCTCAAAACACAGATTAATGAAGTGCTCGACCAGCTCAATGAACGCGAACGTGCCGTGATTCGCATGCGCTTTGGGCTGCTCGATGACGAAAGCGACCGCACGCTTGAAGAGATTGGCAAAGAGCTCAATGTAACGCGCGAGCGCGTACGGCAGATTGAAAGCAGCGCAATTAAAAAGCTCAAACACCCAAAAGTAGGACGTGCGCTCAAGAATTATATCGAAGACTAGAATGGACACAAAGGCTTATCTCGCTGCTGTTGCGCGCCTCAATAACGCAGCAGCAGCCTATTACAAAAACGATTCGCCCATTATGGACGATTTTGAATACGACAACCTCTATCGCGAGGTGCAAGAGTTCGAGCGCACGCACCCGAACGCCATTGCGAGCGATTCTCCGACACAACGTGTCGGGGATTCGATTCTCGAAGATTTTTCTAAAGCAACACATCTTAGCCGCATGTGGAGTCTCGAGGATGTCTTTGACGCGCTCGAGCTCCAAAGCTGGATAGAACGCATTACCAAACAAGCACAGCAACCACTTTCTTTTGTGTGCGACCCAAAATTTGATGGTGTGAGCCTCAACCTCATCTACAAAAACGGCGCGCTCGCACAGGCGATTACGCGTGGGAACGGCACGATTGGCGAGGACGTCACGCAGAACGCGCGCACAATCAAATCGATTCCGTTGACAATCCCACACCACGAAACGCTCGAGATTCGCGGTGAAGTCGTGATGTTCAAGGAGAGTTTCGAATCGCTCAACCAAAAGCGGCTTGCAAACAATCTCGCCCCCTTTGCTAACCCGCGCAATGCGGCAGCAGGGAGCTTGCGCCAGCTCGATAGCACGATTACGCGTGAACGCGAGCTGCATTTCTTTGCTTGGGGTGTGGGGCAAAATTCTCTTGCAGAACAAAGCCTCTTTGCCCAGCTCAAGCAGCTTGCGACATGGGGCTTCGCGCAACCTCCACATCGGGCATTGTGCGAAAATCATGAATCGATTCTCGCTTTTTATGAACAGATTCTCAAAGAACGTCCCAATTATCCCATGATGCTCGATGGCATGGTGATTAAACTCGATAGCCTTGCCTTGCAGCAACAGCTTGGCTACACGGCAAAATCCCCGCGCTTTGCGTGCGCGTTCAAGTTCCCAGCGCAGCAGAAACGCGCGCAGCTTTTGAGCGTCTCACTCCAAGTCGGGCGCACGGGCGTGATTACCCCCGTGGCGAACATCTCGCCAATCGAGCTTGAGGGCGCAACGATTGCGCGCGCAACGCTCCATAACTTTGACGAAATCAAGCGCTTGGGGCTGTTGCAAAATGACTATGTGAGCGTGATTCGCAGCGGCGATGTGATTCCGAAAATCGTCCATGTCTATGCGGACGATAGAGACGGGACACAAACGCCCATTCCTGTGCCAACCCACTGCCCGGTTTGTAGCAAAGAATTGCTGATTGAAGAGATTCTGATTAAATGCCAAAACCTCACATGCGCGGCGCGCAAAGAAGCGAGCCTCATTCATTTTGTGAGTAAAGCTGCGCTCAATATCGATGGTTTGGGTGCAAAAGTCATCAAGCAACTCTTCGCCAAGGGCTTGGTGCAGCATTTTGCCGACCTTTTCAAGCTCACCGCCACAGAGCTCCTGACACTCGAGGGCTTCAAAGACAAAAAGGCACAAAATCTTCTCGATTCGCTTGCGCGCACGCGCGGTTGCGAGCTGTGGCGCTTCATCGCCGCGCTTGGAATCGAGCACATCGGGCAAAAAGCGGCGCTTGATTTAGCAGAGACATTTGGGCTTGAATTCTATCACGCATCTATCGAAGAATTGATAGCCATTGATGGATTCGGACAAGAAATGGCACAATCGTTGCATAGCTTTTGTGCCGTCAACCAAAAAGAGATTCTCGAGCTGCTTAACATCATCAAACCGCTTGCACCATTGCCCAAAAGCACGCATGCAGCATTTGCAAACAAGACATTTGTGATTACAGGCACATTGAGCGCCCCGCGCGATTATTTCGCGAAGCTCATTCGCGACAATGGCGGCAAAGTCTCCTCGAGTATCTCGGCAAAAACCGACTATCTGCTCGCGGGACAAAATGCAGGCAGCAAGCTTGCAAATGCCCAATCGCTTGGTGTGGCGATTATTGACGAACCAACTTTTCACAATCTATTAAGAAATTCCTAAGCATTTTTTGGCTAAAACGATAGAATGAAGGAGAACCAATGCTAGATGAAAAAATACTTACTTTACTCAAAAAGGTCGTCTATCCTAATTTTGAGAAAGACATTGTTACGTTTGGATTTGTCAAAGAGGCGCGCTATGAAAACGATTCGGTTATCGTTACCGTGCGCATTCCATCGAGCGTCCCAGAGACAGCTCAAACGCTTGAGCATGAGATAAAAAACGCACTAAGCACGTTTGGCGCAGCGCAATACCACATCACGATTGAACAGCCCACGCCACCACAAGAACAAAAACCACAAACCAAAAACATTGCGCCCAATATTAAAAATTTCGTGATGATTAGCAGCGGCAAGGGCGGCGTGGGCAAATCGACAACGAGCGTCAATCTCGCAATTGCGCTTGCCCAGCAGGGACGCAAGGTGGGGCTGCTCGATGCGGACATCTATGGACCCAATATCCCTAGAATGCTCGGGCTGAATGCCCAACACCCAGAAGTCGACCAAACCAAAAAATGTCTGATTCCGCTTGTTGCGTTTGGGATTGAAATGATGAGCATCGGCGTGCTTTATCCCGAAGGGCAAAGCCTGATTTGGCGCGGACCCATGATTATGCGCGCTATCGACCAAATGCTGACTGATGTCGCGTGGGGTGAACTCGATGTGCTTGTTGTCGATTTGCCGCCCGGAACAGGAGACGCGCAGCTCACGTTCGCCCAGAGCGTGCCTGTTACAGCAGGAATCACCGTAACCACGCCCCAGCGCGTTTCGCTTGATGATTCTGTGCGTAGTCTCGATATGTTCCAAAAGCTCAAGATTCCGATTGCAGGAATCATCGAAAACATGAGCGGCTTTATCTGTCCCGACAATGGCAAAGAATATGACATCTTTGGCAAAGGCACGGCAAAGGCTGTCGCGGAGCAATTTGACACGCAATTGCTTGCGCAGATTCCGATTGAAATCAGCATTCGCGAAGGCAGCGACAACGGCAAACCCATTGTCTTTTTCGCACCCGAAAGCAAGAGCGCGCAAGCCTATCGCGCAGCAGCCGAGAAGCTATGGACGTTTATCGAGCAAGCGCGCGAACTCGCCGACAATAGCGCGATTCAGCCGACAAAAACATGACGACAAATCGCGTTTGGGATTCTATGCTACAATTTTGCGCATAAGGTGTAGCAGAATATCGCTCGTTACGAGAGGAAAGTCCGAGCTACATTGAGATAGGGTTCTATCTAACAGATAGCTATCGCAAGATAAGGGAAAGTGCCACAGAGAATAGACTGCCCGAAAGGGCGAGGGTGAAACGGCGGTGTAAGAGACCACCAAATTTGTGGCAACACAAATTGTATGGTAAACCCAACCCGTAGCAAGAAGGTTTTGGTAAAAATCTCAAATCTTATGCCTTCGCAAGAGCGTTATTGTGAAATAATCGCCTAGACAAATGATATTCAAATACAGAACTCGGCTTATAGCTACACCTTATATCATCAACTTATTGTTTTAAGCCTAATAAAGTATTAAATATTTGGTCAGCCGTTGTAACGGATTTCGCATTTGCTTGATAGCCGCGCTGGATTACGATGAGCTGTGTGAGCTCCTCGCTCAAGTCTGCGGTCGACATCTCATAGTATCCGCCCTTAATCGATGCGTTGCCCGCTCTGTTTGCGCGTCCAATCGTTGCCTGCCCGCTGTTGGGTCCCTCGCGATACATATTGCCGCCTTCATCAGTGAGCCCTGCGTCATTGTCAAATGTCGCCACAGCCACTTGGGCAATCGCAATGGTCTTGCCATTGGTGAATTGTCCCATCATCACGCCATTTTGGTCGACACTATAGCCTTTCATCACTCCACTTGCCCAGCCATCACTTCCGCCGCCTGTTACATCGCTTTTCTCGCCTGTTCCTGTGAGCCCTGCAAAGTCGCTGTCGATTGTGTTTTGTCCAAAGTCAAGGTCGATTTGTTGTGGGCTTGCCGCACCATTCATTGGGTTGAAGATGAACCTGTTGGGCTGCACACTCTGCAAACCACCATTTCTGTTGAACACAACCGAGCCACCTTCAAGCACATTACGTTTCTCACCACTTGCACCGATAAACTCGGCAGGCTCGGGGATAGAGAGACTAAATGTCCACTCAAGCGTGCTTTTCTTGCGGAATTCAATGGTCACATTGTGCTTGTTGCCAAGGCTATCATACGCTTCATAGGTCAATGCAAGCTTGGGCACTTTGAAGCTTGCTGTTGAGCTTGAGCTTCCACCTTCAACAAGGTTTCCGGTTGAAAGCCCCTTCATCATCTGTCCAAAGAGCACATTGCTTGAGGTCTGCCTGCTTTGGTAGTTGGCGATAGAAATTTTTAAATTATTTGTATTACCTCGCGCGGGCATAATTCCCCTACCAACACGTGCCGTATCGTCATCGTCTCGAATATAATCATTTTTATTAATAATTTCAAATTGTCCATATTCATTCATAGTAACCGCGACACTATTGAGCCTTGCCCAACCACTATTGACTTGCGGATTCTCCGGAGACGCACCACCAAAGGTACTCCATGGGCTCCGTGTGCCACCGATTCCGCCCATATCACCGGGGAGAAGCTCATAGTTTGAGATTCTAATCCAACGATAGGCACCTAAACCAGCTGTTGCGCCAGAATCTCCAAGAACAACATTGACACGAATCTGACCTGCTGAATTTCTCCAACTACGCACATGTGAGTTTTTCTGCAGGTTTGCATCGTATTGAATCCAGCGGCGCAAATCCTCTGTCGTATTGAAGATTCTGCCGTTCGCGCTCGTTAATTGTAGATTTGTCTGTGTTGTATATTTGTAGCGAAATGCCGTTATGCGCTCTGCAACTCCAACTGCAAAGACTGCCCCCCCCCCGAGCACTCGTCATCACAGGCGTTCCTGCCGCACTATCCCATTTTTGGGTTATTAATAACGTGTTAAAGAACGCATTGGCATTCCCCGGAGGGCGAATGCTGCTTGCATCGATGCGGATGTTTTTGGTGTTGCTATCG
>CAMWUR010000072.1 GCA_947177485.1 uncultured Helicobacter sp. | reverse complement strand
ACAAACAGGGCATTTTCCGTTTTAGCCACTCTTTAAGCTCTTCTATGCTACAATCGTCTTGATTATCTCGTTCAGTTTTGGAAGTTTTAGCCACTCTTTAAGCTCTTCTATGCTACAATTCATGCTGATTACTTCAATCCCGATGATTAGTTTTAGCCACTCTTTAAGCTCTTCTATGCTACAATCAAGGAGTCCAAGTTTCTTAGCCAGACGATGTTTTAGCCACTCTTTAAGCTCTTCTATGCTACAATAGCTTTGCAGTATCTCATTATTACAACAATGTTTTAGCCACTCTTTAAGCTCTTCTATGCTACAATGAGCACGCATACCTTGCTCTTTGACACTTTGTTTTAGCCACTCTTTAAGCTCTTCTATGCTACAATTTAAATATGGCACTCGCAGCTGAGGATTTGGTTTTAGCCACTCTTTAAGCTCTTCTATGCTACAATAGCTGTCGAGCCATTGTGTTTTTTGCAGTAGTTTTAGCCACTCTTTAAGCTCTTCTATGCTACAATTGTCATTCTCTTTGGGCTCCCACAAAGGTGTTTTAGCCACTCTTTAAGCTCTTCTATGCTACAATGTTTTCACTTCAAACGTAGACGTTTCAGACGTTTTAGCCACTCTTTAAGCTCTTCTATGCTACAATTCCCCCATTCATGTGTCTCCACGCGCCTTTGTTTTAGCCACTCTTTAAGCTCTTCTATGCTACAATTTCCATTGTGGAGATTCCATTGAGTTACCTGTTTTAGCCACTCTTTAAGCTCTTCTATGCTACAATAAATCTAATTGACACTGCTATCGCTGGCTTGTTTTAGCCACTCTTTAAGCTCTTCTATGCTACAATAATCAAGTGGGCTATGTAGCGCTTATCGGTGTTTTAGCCACTCTTTAAGCTCTTCTATGCTACAATGATGAAAATGATGAATATGAGCAAGAGCCCGTTTTAGCCACTCTTTAAGCTCTTCTATGCTACAATTATGATGTTATCGCTTTTATTGCTCCTGGTAGTTTTAGCCACTCTTTAAGCTCTTCTATGCTACAATAGTGTCGTTGGGAAGTGTTGGTTGAAGCAAGTTTTAGCCACTCTTTAAGCTCTTCTATGCTACAATGTGATTTTGTAGAAGCCATAAAACAATATGGTTTTAGCCACTCTTTAAGCTCTTCTATGCTACAATTCGATGAAGGTGAGACCCGCCTTAAAATCGCGTTTTAGCCACTCTTTAAGCTCTTCTATGCTACAATCCTGCGTCTGAAGCGTTTACGTCTAAAATGGTTTTAGCCACTCTTTAAGCTCTTCTATGCTACAATTTTGAACAACTTCTGTTCCTTTTTGGTTATGTTTTAGCCACTCTTTAAGCTCTTCTATGCTACAATCGTCTGCGTTGTTGTCTTTTTTGACACACCGTTTTAGCCACTCTTTAAGCTCTTCTATGCTACAATTCATCAGCAGTCAATTTGACCGTTGGAAAAGTTTTAGCCACTCTTTAAGCTCTTCTATGCTACAATCGATTCTGCCTTTTTGCGCCGTGTCGCAAAGTTTTAGCCACTCTTTAAGCTCTTCTATGCTACAATAAGCGAAACAAATACTCAAACTCTTTAAAAGTTTTAGCCACTCTTTAAGCTCTTCTATGCTACAATTATGCTTTGCATGCGCGTGAATGTGATATGGTTTTAGCCACTCTTTAAGCTCTTCTATGCTACAATACACCCCTTGAAAATAGCGGTTTTTGCGAGGTTTGAGCGGTTTTGAGGTCATCAAATATCCTTGAAAAGGCAACTTTAAGGAGAGTTGGGATACAATAGCACTAAAGAGTTTAGAGAGTGGCTAAAATAAGGGTTTTCGGTTTCCCGCAGGGTTACAATCCCTAAAACCGAATTTATTTATTGTTTGATGTTTTGTGTTCATTTCTTGCGACAAATGCGCGCTAGAGAGACAAAACCGAATCGCCATTTTAGAATGTCCGCTTCATGACAATGCTTACTACACAATCTTCACTTCACCATCTTCTACAAATGCCCAACTAATACTTGCATGTCCAATGCTAAAACCCAAAATTTGTATTCTCCCATTCTTTTGTGGCAGCGCGTAATGAGGGCGATTTGCAGTGAACTGATGATTGAGCTGTGGCGGTGGAATGCCACAAATATTTGCAATGACGAGATGTTTTGCTAACACTCAATATGACAAAAGGAATTTCTAAAAGTATGGATTGTCTTGCCTAGTGGCAGAAATGGCGCGATAAGATAACGAAAACTTGAGGTCATGTGCAACGGTTGGGAGTGTGGCGAAGTATTCGCCACACGACAGCAAAAGGCTTAAGCCTTTTGCAATTCCCATCATATTACAATGCAAACAAATCGCTAAACACGTGGAATGGTGTCGATTCGAGTTTGCCTTGGTCGCCGCAAAGCTCTTTGATTTTTGCGCATTTTTTGGGGCTTAGTTTGCGTGAGATATTGCGTTCAAATTTCGCGATAAGCACAGGGATTCCCTCGCTTCTGCGACGTTTGTGTCCAATCGGATAGTCAATCTCGACTTTCTCGCTCTTGCTACCGTCTTTATAGAAAATTTGCACGGCGTTGGCAATCGAGCGCTTGTCTGCCTCGAGATATTCGCGTGTGTAGCGCTCGTCGACTTCGACAACCATTTTGTCGCGCAACGCGTCAATGCGTGGGTCATTTGCGATGCTGTCCTCGTAATCATCGGCGGTGAGTCGCCCAAAGATGAGTGGAACGGCAACCATATATTGAATGCAGTGGTCGCGGTCAGCAGGGTTGGCGAGTGGTCCAACTTTGTTGATGATTCGATGTCCAGAATCTTGGGTTGTGATGACGATTTTTTCGACTGAATCGAGCTTGTTCTTGACTTCGTCATGCAGCTTGAGTGCGCATTCCACAGCGGTTTGTGCATGGAACTCGGCAGGGAAGCTGATTTTGAAAAGCACGTTTTCCATGACATAGCTGCCAAATTTTTGGGGCAATTTCAATCGATGTACTTTGCCTTCTTTGTCTTTCATTTTGACATCTTCAAAACCCCAGAATGCCGCGCTTAGTGCGCTTGGATAGCCCATTTCGCCTGTGAGTGCTTTGAGAGCAAGATTCACCCCGCGCGAGCTTGCATCGCCCGCTGCCCAGCTTTTGCGGCTACCTGTGTTGGGCGCGTGGCGATAGCAGCGCAATGCGCCACCATCGACAAATGCGTGGCTTACAGCGTTGCGCACTTCTTCAAATGTCCCACCGAGCATAGCGCATGCAACGGCTGTCGAGGCGATTCGCACCAAAAGCACATGGTCGAGCCCAACGCCATTGAATTTGTTCTCGAGCGCGAGGATTCCCTGAATCTCGTGCGCCTTAATCATCGCCGTGAGGACGTCTTTGACTGTTAGCGGTGCTTTGCCTTTTGAGACATTCTTGCGGCTAAGATAGTCGGCAACCGCCCAAATCGCGCCGAGGTTGTCGCTTGGGTGTCCCCATTCTGCGGCGAGCCATGTGTCATTGAAGTCGAGCCATCGCACCATCGCACCAACATTGAATGCAGCGCGTTCTGGGTCGAGCTGATAATGCGTTCCGGGGACTTTTGCGCCAAGAGGGCGGAGCTCCGCACCCTCGACAACAGGTCCCAAAAGCTTGGTACAAGCGGGGAACTCGAGGGCTAGCAGCCCGCAACCGATGGTGTCCATAAGACAATAGCGCGCAGTTTCATACGCGAGGCTTGAATCAATCTTGAAATCCACCGCATAGCGGGCAATTTCGGTGAGGATTGGGTCGAAGTCTGGTCGTTTTGTATCTAAGATACCCATATCTGAACTCATTTTTTCTCCTTTTTTAATGTGTGATACTAGCAAATTAACGCTTGTCCATAGGCACAAACGCCTTGTTGTCTGGTCCTGTGTATTCCGATGTGGGGCGAATCAACTTGTTGTTTGAACGTTGCTCGAACACATGCGCCATCCAGCCTGCTGTGCGGCTAAAGATGAAGATGGGTGTGAAATACGCTGTTGGAATGCCCATAAAATGGTAGGCGCTCGCGCTGTAAAAGTCGAGGTTGGGGAAGAGTTTTTTCTCGTCCCACATGACTTTTTCGATGGCTTCGCTAATGGGGAACAAGCCTTCTTTGTCGTTGATGTCGACGCTAAGTTTGCGGCTCCATTCTTTAATCACGACATTGCGTGGGTCTTTTTCGACATAGACGCGATGCCCAAAGCCCATAATCTTGTCTTTGCGTGCGAGTTTTTCGAGGATTCCTTTTGTGGCTTGCTCGGGGCTTTTGTACTCGGCGATGAGCTCCATCGCTGCTTCGTTTGCTCCGCCGTGCAATGGTCCGCGCAATGCACCAATCGCGCCCGTAACGGCTGCATAGCAGTCAGAAAGTGTCGCAGTGATGACGCGTGCGGTGAAAGTGCTCGCGTTAAATTCATGCTCTGCATAGAGAATGAGGCTTGCGTGCATTGCTTTGACCCACAATTCTTTGGGTGCTTTTTGGTGCAAAAGCTCGAGGAAGTAGCCACCAATCGAATCTTGGCTCGAATCTGTGCTAATCTCTTTGCCGCTGTTGTGGTAATGATGCCAATAGGTGAGCGCAGAAGGGAAGATTCCGAGCAATCGTGTTGCGATTTTTTGTTGATTGGGGAAGCTCATTTTTGCGACATCATAAACTTCGGGTTCTAAACAACCAAGCATCGAACATGTTGTGCGCATGATGTCCATTGGGTGGGCATTTTTGGGCAATAGCTTGAGCGTAGTCTTGAGCGCATCTGGAAGCTTGCGCGCCGCTTTGATTTCTTCAACAAAATCTTTGAGCTCGCCCTTGGTGGGCAATTTTTCGCGCAAAAGAAGATAGGCAACCTCTTCAAAGGTGCAATGTTCCGCTAAGTCATAAATATCATAACCGCGATAATTGAGCCCATGTCCTGTGCCCACTGTACAAATCGCAGATTGTCCTGCGCTCACTCCTGCCAAACCGCCAACTTTACCTGTTGCTGCTTTTCCCATTGTGTCTCCTTTGTTTTATTTTTTGAAGAGTGCATCGAGTTTTTGCTCGTATGCGTGGTAGCCAAGCGTTTCGTAGAGCTCGGCTCGTGTTTGCATTTTTTCAATGCTTTTTTGCTGTGTGCCGTTTTTGAGAATATCCTCGAATACTTCGAGCGCGGCTTTGTTCATTGCCCGTGCGGCAGAGAGTGGATAGAGAATCATCGAGATTCCAACCTTAGCGAGCTCATCGCGTGTGAAATAAGGCGTTTTGCCAAACTCGGTGATGTTCGCAAGCACAGGGACTTTGATTGTTTGCGTGAATTGTTTGTATTCATCAAGTGTATGAATCGCTTCGGCAAAAATCATGTCCGCGCCTGCCTCGACATAGCGGCTCGCGCGCTCAATCGCTGCGGCTTGCCCTTCGCTTGCATGCGCGTCTGTACGTGCCATTACGACAAACTCGGGGTCGATTTTTGCATCGACAGCTGCCTTGATTCTGTCGCACATCTCATCAGCACTGACCAACTCTTTGTTGGGGCGATGTCCGCATCGCTTTTGGGCGACTTGGTCTTCGATATGGCATGCTGCTGCGCCGCTTCTTGTGAGCTCTTTAATCGTGCGCGCGATATTGAATGCGCCACCCCAACCTGTGTCTGCATCGACAAGCAATGGTAAATCGCTTGCAGCAGTGATTCGACGTGTATCGGTGCACACATCTTCGAGTGAGCTAATGCCCAAATCTGGCAATCCCAAACTCATCGCTGCGAGAGCGCCACCACTGATATAGATGGCTTTTGCACCGACTTTTTGGGCTTGCATAGCCGAATAGGCGTCAATCACGCCTAGAATCTGCAACGGTGCATGTTCTTTGACCGCTGTTCTGAATTTTTTGCCTGGGCTAATCATGAAATAACTCCTTTCAGCATTGTTATGATGCTGTATCTTGATTCTATGCGAACAACGTTTACTATTGCATTTTTTGCAAGCCATTGTAGAGACAAATACAAAAAGTGAGTAGAATTTACCCTTCTTAGAGTCGCAAACGCGGAATATCTTTGCTTTTATATTGCACCATGGGGATTGAGCCATCGTCATTGCGAGAGGCGTTAGCCTCGTGGTAATCCACCGTATCGAAAATCCCGAATCGCCGATTGCCACGCTCACAATGACGGATAACAAAATTTCTAGCAAGATTCTATTCCCCCAGCCACAGCGCACAACGTCTCCATTCATGCCAAAGGGATAATGGAGACGTTGTGCTGTGGAGCATGACATATCCGCGCGGAGCGCTTCGCAACTAGCGCCCCTTGTCTCCCTTAGAAAAATAAACCATGCAAAGAATCCAAAGAGATGTTTCGCTTACGCTCAACATGACAAAGATTCATCATTACGAGTCTGCATGCAGACAAAATAATCAACAATTCTATATTGCCCAACTTCGTGGATTGCTTCGGGCACACACTCGCGATGACATTCCTATTTGGAGGTGCGACTTTAGTCGCACTTATTTTGATGTGTGCGATTGAAATCGCGCCTCCAAAGATTCCAATTGTCATGTTGAGCGTAAGCGAAACATCTCTTTGGATTCTTTGCATGGTTTATTTTTCTAAGGGGGATAAGGGTGCTACTTGCCAAAGCAAACAACAACATATTTGCGTTTCTTATGATAGTTTATCCCCTTATCCCTTAATCCCCCAAACCCCTGCACGCTTTTTAATTGAGTTCGCTACGCTGTATATGTCATGCCCCACAGCGCTGCGTCTATGTTATGCCTTTCGGCTCGAACATAGCCGTACGCGCTGTGGCTGGGATTCTGGAATCTATGAGCAATAGCGAATAGAGATGTTTCGCTACGCTCAACATGACAATCGGAGGTGCGGTTTTAACCGCACATAAACGGGAATCGCACACCAAAGAGTGCGACTAAAGTCGCACCTCCATTTGTCATGTTGAGGCGCTAGCCGAAACATCTCATGATTCTTGCAGCTTGAGATTCTTCAACCTAAAGGCTTCAGAATGGTAAATGGCAATTCTCTGCCTGTCCGATTGCTACGCATTCGGACGAACGATTGCGGTCTTTATTTTTCATTTGACAAACGTTTGCTGTTATGCTAGAATTGCGCGCATTTTAAGATGAAGAATTTCATGTCAAAAGTAGCGGGGGGGGGGGGGGGGGCGGGTGGTGGGGGGCAGGTTGTGGTGATAGCGTCAGGAGCGTTGAGTATTATAAAAATAATATTGCCGAACTTGCGCATCCTTT
>CAMWUR010000071.1 GCA_947177485.1 uncultured Helicobacter sp. | reverse complement strand
GCATTGTGATTACTGCAAGTAAAGGTGCAGATAATATCACACTCACAGCTGGAGCTAATCATGATGTGATTGAGTTTGGTGCTGGTGGGGGAGCTGGCGGTGCTGGGCAAGTCGAAGAATACACCGTCGATATTGGAAATACACGGCTTGCATATGGACAGAGTATCACAATCGATGGTGTTACGATTACCAATATCAATAAAAATGCGATTCTCACGGGAGACCATATTGCCAATGCGTTCTATGAGTATGCCAATGGTGGCTATAAGCTTGGCACAGCAAACACAACGAAGTTTTCTGGGACAACAACTTTGAGTGGTTCTGGAATCGCAACGTATGTCTCTATGACAGGCAAGTTTGATAGCCTCACAGACGATTGGCTCACTAGTAGTGGTAATGCAACAGTAACATATGATGCTAGTGGTGCTAAAACCTTCAAAATCCAATCTGTGTCCCAAAGCAACGTCCCTGACCTCAATTTCACCTTTAGTGGTAACAGCAATGCCGATGTTCCTGCCGACATCACCGCAAGTCTTCAGCTTGCACGTCCAATATCAAGCGGCAAAGGATTTGCATTTGTGGGTGGTAGCGCTGGGGCGACAACTGCCGTAACAGCAGCGGGAGCGTTTACATTCGCTAAAGTCGCAACGGGTGAGACCTCAAACGTTGTCATCAACATCGATGGAACGAACCATATCATCAAGCTTGTTGCGACCGCAGAAGCAACAGCAAAAGTAGTCGGAGCGGTTATAGAAGCTGTTCTTACGGGTGCTACTTCTGGTGCGTCATTGGGTACGAATGGAAAAGTTTATTTTGATGGCACACTCATTGAAAGCGGAGATGCGAGCAGTGTTGGCGGAAATCAACTATTTGGCAACAATAGCGATAAATTGCAATTCAGCTTTGCTTCTTCTGCATCGAAAGTCTTTGTACAAGTTATCGACCCTACATCAGACGTTCGTGGCAAGATTACTTTCGACCAAATTGGGCAAGCTTCTGCTGCAACCCAAAAGAGCATGTATATCAACGATTACATCACAACAATCCAACAAGGCAAAATCGAAGTGGACTTTGGCACTGGATTGCTCGCAGGACAAAGTTATACATTCAACGACAAGACCATTGTTGCAACCAAAGATTTGACAGGCGCAGAGGTTGCCGAGGCGTTCACATACAGCAAAGGTGAAGCATTCGATGGTGCGGTGATTGTGAATGATTTTACCACTACTAAAATCAACCCAGCGAAAGTCCTCTTTGGAATCGAAGGTAGCAAGCTCACGATTCTTGACACGAATACAACTGGCACACCAAGCGGGATTCTCTCTGCTGCCACAATAGACATCACCGGCACAGGCGTGTTTGCTGTGAATACGAACAAGATTACAGGCACAACCACACAACAAGGCAAAGGAAGCGGAGAAGTAACCTTTGCCGATAGCTATGTCGTCTTTGGCGGCGATGTGGGACAAGCGGTGAGCGGAGGTGGAAGTGGAAGCGATACTTCAATCGCTGCGACTATCAAAGCTGTTGTCAGCTCGCTGGATACGATTACAAACTTTGATGTGGCAAACGACAAGCTTGCGCTCAATAAGTTTGACGGCACGAAGTTTGTCGCTGCCGACCGAGCTAGCTCTGTAAGCGGCGATGCGATTTATGTCGATACGGCTGGCAACACGCTTGGCTATAACATCACGAGCGGTATCATCAACTTTTCTGCGGGCAATGCAGCTGCTGATGCGATTACGCTTGATATGAAGCTCTATGTCGCAACCAACTATATCAATGACAACAAAATCGCTGGATTTGAACATGGTGGCGATTTCTATGTGATTGGCACTGGCGGCACAAGCGGCGCAACAACCGATGACCTTGTCGTCAAGCTCACTGGGGTATCGGGCATTACCGATATTGGAGCGGTGTTGGCGTAGGCTATCCATACTTGGCTCGCAGCTTTGCATGGAATCTCGCTGGGATTCTGTGCGAGGCAGCCCCCGTTAAGGGGGGCATTCTTCTATCGTCATTGCGAGGACATTGAGAATTTGGAGGTGCGACTTTAGTCGCACTCATGTTGAGTCCTAAAATAATGTGCGCTCAATTCCGCACCTCCAAATGGTTGCGACCAAAACGAGCAGGGCAGCCAAACATTTCAAGCACTGCAAATTGTCATGTTGAGGCAAAGCCGAAACATCTCTTTGGATTCCAAAGCTTTGAGATTCTTCACTCGCTTACGCGAGTTCAGAATGACAAAATAAAGGTTTTTTCTCGTCATTGCGAGCCTGCAAGCAGGTGCGGTAATCCACGATTCTTGGTTGCTTGATGTCGTGGATTGCAACGCTTGCGCTCGCAATGACGTTGAATTGGAGGTGCGACTTTAGTCGCACTCATGTTGAGTCCTAAAATAATGTGCGTTCAATTCCGCACCTCCAAATGGTTGCGACCAAAACGAGCAGGGCAGCCAAACATTTCAAGCACTGCAAATTGTCATGTTGAGGCAAAGCCGAAATATCTCTTTGGATTCCGATGCTTTGAGATTCTTCACTCGCTTACGCGAGTTCAGAATGACAAAATAAAGGTTTTTTCTCGTCATTGCGAGCCTGCAAGCAGGTGCGGTAATCCACGATTCTTGGTTGCTTGATGTCGTGGATTGCAACGCTTGCGCTCGCAATGACGTTGAATTGGAGGTGCGACTTTAGTCGCACTCATGTTGAGTCCTAAAATAATGTGCGTTCAATTCCGCACCTCCAAATGGTTGCGACCAAAACGAACAGGGCAGCCAAACATTTCAAGCATTGCAAATTGTCATGTTGAGGCAAAGCCGAAACATCTCTTTGGATTCCGATGTTTTGAGATTCTTCACTCGCTTACGCGAGTTCAGAATGACAAAAACAATGACGTTAGCGAGAATCTTTACAATTCAAAATAAAATCCCCTACGCGCTCTTGTGTCGCCAATCCAACATCGGAAATTGCGTTTGGATACTGCTTGAAACAAACATCTTTGTCTGAATCATAATCTCGCGCGTGTCGTTGCGCAACAAAATCCATAGCTCGCGGTTGCCGCTTTGGCTCTGTGCAATCGCTTGCAGCTGCTGCAAAACCTCGCCGCTGTTTGCATCAAGCACAAGCAAAATGGGTGCGGCACTTTCCTCAAAGTCGCTCTGAATATAATGAATCTCGCATTTCTCTTTCACGGCGTCATGCAATTCCAAAACTTTCATAATCTGCAACCGCTCGCCCTGCTCTTGGAGCTTGCATTTGACACACACAGGCTCTCGCGCGAGCCGCTCGCCCCAGCTCTCAATCTCTTTGAGCACAGAATCAAACACCATGAGCTCGATTGTGCCGTGCAAATCCGACAAAAACACATTGCCATAGCGCACGCCACGTTTGCTGAAGCGAATCTTGATATCTTCGATTTTGCCCACGAGCAGCAGTGTCGAGCCCTCGGCAATCTGCGTGAGCTCGCTGCTTTTGGTATAGGAGATTTTTTCCATTGCCGCCTTGAAATCATCGAGTGGATGTCCCGAAACATAGAATCCAAGGCTTTCTTTTTCGAGCTCGAGCAGCTCTTTTTGCTCATATTCAGGCAGTGTTTCAAGTGTGAGATTCACGCTCACAAATTCGTCATCATCGCAAAATAGCGAGCTTTTTTGGTCTTCTTTTGCCCTGCGAATCTCGCGCGCGGTTTCGGTGATGTCTTCGATACTCTGCAAAAGCGTGCGCCTTGAATGCCCAAAATGACTCATCGCACCGCTTTTAATCAGCGATTCGAGCGCTTTTTTGTTGACTTTTTGCGCGTCAATGCGCGAGACGAAATCTTCGAGGGTTTCAAACGCACCATTGGCGCGTTCCTCGAGAATCGAGCTAATCGCAATCGCACCAATGCCCTTAATCGCCCCAAGCCCGAAGAGAATCACCTTTTCTTCGCCCTCATCAGCAACGCCAAATTCATTGAGCGAGCGGTTGATGTCTGGCGGCAAAACGCGGATATTCATGTGCCGTGCTTCCTCGATATATTTCGAGATTTGCTCGGTGTTGTTGCCTTCTGATGTCATGAGTGCTGCCATAAATTCATGCGGATAGTGGTGCTTGAGATAGCTTGTTTGGTAGGTAATCATCGCATACGCGGCGCTATGGCTCTTATTGAATCCATAGCCTGCAAATTTCACAATCAAATCAAAGAGTTCCTCTGTTGCTTTGCGCTCAAAGCCTCTTTGCACAGCGCCTTCGACAAATTCATTTTTGAGCTTGTCCATTTCTTCTTTAATCTTCTTGCCCATCGCACGGCGCACCAAATCGGCTTTGCCAAGGCTAAAGCCGCCAATTTTTTGCACAATCTGCATGACTTGTTCTTGATAGACGATAATGCCATAGGTGGGACGCAGAATCTCGGCGAGCTCATCGAAAGGATAGTGAATCGGCGCTTTGCCGTGTTTGCGGTCGATGAAGTCATCGAGCATTCCTGATTCCATTGGTCCTGGACGATAGAGTGCGAGCATCGCAATCACGTCTTCAAAGCAGTTTGGGCGCAAACGCTTGGCAAGGTTTTGCATGCCTTGCGATTCAATCTGGAACAGCCCCAAAGTCGCACCGCTGCTAATCAGCTCATAGACGGCGCTTTCGTTCATGTCGAGTGTGTCGAGGTCAATGGTTGTGTCATAGCGACTCTTGATGAGATGAATCGCCGCGTCAATGAGAGTAAGCGTTTTGAGCCCCAAAAAGTCGAACTTGATGAGATTGATGTCTTCGAGATATTTCATCGAATATTGCGTAACAATCTTGTCTTCGCCGCTGGGCTTGTAGAGTGGCGTTTTGTTCCACAGCTCGCTATCCGAGTCGATGACTACGGCGGCAGCGTGGATTCCGATATTGCGCTTGAGCCCTTCAAGGCGGCTCGCAAACTCCCAAATCTGCTTTGCCTTGTCGTTGCTTTCGAGCAACTCTTTGATTTTGGGCTCTTTTTGAAATGCGCCCGCGACATAGCCATCTTGCCCCTCAACACCCTTGCCATTGAGCGTGATTCCGAGCTCGTTTGGAATGAGCTTTGCCATCGAATCGGCTTCGGCATAGGGCATTCCCATAACCCGCGCGACATCGCGCAAAACGCCTTTTGCGAGCAAAGTACTAAAGGTAATGACTTGTGCGACATTGTAGCGTCCATATTTTTCGACAACATATTCAAAGATTTCATCGCGCCGCGCTTGGCAGAAGTCCATATCAATATCGGGCATGCTCACGCGCTCGGGGTTTAAGAAACGTTCAAATAGTAGATTGTAAGCGATTGGGTCGATGTTGGTGATTCCAAGCGCAAATGCGACAAGGCTGCCTGCCGCGCTCCCCCTGCCAGGACCCGTTGGAATCGCGCGCTCTTTTGCTGCGCGCACAAAGTCCCAAACAATGAGCATATAACCTTCAAAGTGCATTTTTGAAATCACCGCAATTTCGCGCTCTAAGCGCTCATAATATTCTGCATGTTTCTCGGGCGCAATGCTACGCAAGCGCTCCTCTAGCCCCAATTTGCAGCGATGGACAAAATAATCATGCTCGTCCATACTAAGCCCCTCTTTTTGGGCATAATCATGCGCAAAGCGGAAATGTGGCGGCGTGGGATTGCCCAAATGCAGCTCAAGCGTGCATTTTTGCACGAGCTCTTGCGTGTTGGCAAGTGCTTCGGGAATATCGAGAAACAGCGCATGCAGCTGCTCGGGGGATTTGAGATAAAATTCAGCAACGGTGTGTTTGAGCCGCGATGTGTCGTTGAACAAGCGGTTTGTCGCGATACACATCAATGCGTCATGTGGTGTCGCGTCATTTTTGTAGAGATAGTGCGTGTCGTTTGTGGCAATCAGCTTCGTCCCGCTCTCTTTGGCAAGCGCGAGCAAAGGCGTCTCAATCGCCCTTTGAGCGGCGATTCCATGTCGCATAATCTCGATATAAAAATCCTCGCCAAAAATGTCGCGATACTCGTTGAGTGCCGCAAGCGCCGCCTCGTAGCCGCCGGCTTTGATTCCGCCGTGTTTTTGAATCCGCTCGGGCGTGTTGTTTTGTTCGACATTGAGATTCCACGCAAGCTCGCCTTGCAAGCACGCCGAAGACGCCATAAGCCCCTTGCAATATTTGCGTAGCAAAACCTTGTTGATACGTGGCTTGCCATAGAATCCGTTGATGTACGCTTCCGAGCTTAGGCGCATGAGGTTGCGGTAGCCCTCTTCGTCTTTGGCAAACAAGCAAAGATGAAAATGCAGCGGTGCTTTGGCATGCAGGTCTTTGTCGTTGTGAATGTATGTCTCGATTCCGATGATAGGCAGCAGCCCTTGCGCTTTTGCGTTGGTGTAGAAATCGAGCGCGCCGGCGAGAGTCCCGTGGTCGGTAACGCCAATGGCGGAGAATCCGAGCTGTTTGGCACGGCTCATGAGCGGTTTCATCTTGTTTGCACCATCGAGCGTGGAATATTCGGTGTGCAGGTGCAAATGCGTGTATGGCGGGGTTTGGCGATTAGCAAAGAAAGACATGGTTTGTTCCGTTTTTGCGAGCGATTCTACTCCTCTTTGCTTTTAGTGTTGCTTAGGCTTGTTCACTCTGTGTTAAACCAAATGGGATACAATAAAATTTTATTAAACAACAAGGAGAATATCATGTTTGAACTTCGCAAATTGCCTTATGGCACAGATTCTATGGCTGGGTTTCTAAGCCCACAAACTTTTGAATACCACTATGGTAAGCATCACCAAACATACATCAACAACCTTAACAACCTGATTCAGGGTAGCGAGTTTGCAGGCAAAGAACTCTATGACATCATCACAAAAAGTAGCGGCGGGCTTTTTAACAATGCTGCACAGGTGTATAATCATGATTTCTATTGGGATTGCATTAGCCCAAGCGCAAGTGAGCCGAGCGCGGAGCTCAAAGAGGCAATCAATAGCGAGTTTGGCTCGATGGACGGATTCAAAGAGAAGTTTATCAACGCGGCAACAACGCTCTTTGGCTCGGGCTGGTGTTGGCTCGTTTTTGTCCCTGCGACCAAAAAGCTCGAGATTGTCCAAACAAGCAACGCGGCAACGCCGATTACAGACGGCAAGATTCCGCTTTTGGTGGTTGATGTGTGGGAGCACGCGTATTATATCGACAACAAAAACGCACGCCCCGCGTATCTCGAGAAATTTTTCGCGCATATCCATTGGGCGTTTGTCAGCAAGGCGCTTGAATGGGCAAAAAAAGAGGGCACAGGCTCGGTGCGATTCTATATCAACGGGTTGCACAAGAAATAGTGCCTTTGGGGGCGGGGCTTTTGCATTGCCCTCGCTCGCAATGACGAGAAACAACATCGGAGGTGCGACTTTAGTCGCACTCATTCATGACTCTAGCACATTCATGATTTTATGTGTGCGTTCAATTCCGCACCTCCAAATGGTTGCGACCAAAACGAGCAGGGCAGCCAAACATT
>CAMWUR010000070.1 GCA_947177485.1 uncultured Helicobacter sp. | reverse complement strand
GTTTGTAGAATGCTGCTTTGAGCGCCTCAATGTCGCTAAATTCACGTGTTTCGTCCGTGTTCACAACCACGCATGAATAGCTCTTTTCCTCGCCTGCGATGTGCTCGGACACGAAATAATGCAGCGCCGCAAACGGGGGCTCAAAGACGTCTTGTGGTCGTTTGGTGTGGGTTTGAATGGAATAGTTTGTTGCCATAAATGCCTCCTTGAATTTTTGAGCATTTTGACAAAAAGAGAAAACGAAAAATAGGTATGCAGGGCAAAAATTTGGAGGTGCGATTTCAATCGCACATATTGATATGTGCGGCTGAAGCCGCACCTCCGATAGAGATTCTTCATGTTTGTTCAGAATGACACATGATGTGATGTTGTGGATAGTTTTAGGTTTTGTGGAGTAGAATCAATTTGCCCAAACCCGCGAGGGGGCGGGCAATCTTTCCAAAAAGGAGTTCCCAATGCGCAAGCAGCAAGGACTTCCTAGAAAGGCATTATATCTAAAATTCAAGCTGTTTTTCGTGTTTGAATTTGTGATTTCTGTCAAATTCTAGGTCTTTGCGCCCCGCTTGGGGGCGCTCCTTTTTGGGTTTAAAACAACACATCCCCCTCTTTTCTATTGCGCAAATGATGATAGCGCATTCTCGCATAGAATCCTGTCGTTGCCGCATAGACATGGAACAATCCATAGCAGCCGTTGAGTAGCCCCACGCTCGCGTTGGTCATTCTTGCTGCTATCAACGCATTTTTCTGCGTGAGCCCAAAGCCTGCCGTGTTGTTTGTTGCAGTTTGCCTGCTTCTAAAGCTTGTGCTGCGCACTTGTTTTGCTGTGTCAAACAATGGAAAAATGCGATTGCCCAAGCTCTTAAACACGCTCGTGGGCGCATTCACGCTCGCGGTGTTGATATAGCC
The DNA here is from genome assembly GCA_947177485.1 of uncultured Helicobacter sp. GTDB lineage: Bacteria > Campylobacterota > Campylobacteria > Campylobacterales > Helicobacteraceae > NHYN01. The sequence continues at coordinate 6,551 of CAMWUR010000070.1, read as the reverse complement.
CACATGGATAGCAGAGCCTTGATAAACGACACTGCCTTTCTGGCAATCGTTGTAACTATTGTAATTCGTGGGGAGGTATGTAACATTGATTGCGCTCGCACTCTCGGTGATAAACACTCCGTCAAGCAGTGTCGGATAGGTCGTGATGTGCATATTGAACAGCCCAAAGAGGCTATCAACATTGTTTTGCATCTGCCATTCGCTTGGGTGTCCGCGCAAGTTATGTGCACTCGTGGATTCTGCATACGCATTGCGCCCCACTGCTTGCCTTTGGCTGCCCGCACGTTTAATGAGGCTGATTAAATGCCAATCCCAAAAATGCATGAGCCGCATTTTGCCAAAGTTCTCATCGAGCGCCTCTGTGATGCGTGTGTTCCATTCCTCGCGCGTGCCGCTTGTGTAGCCCATCGGCTTGCAAACGCAATCTTTCGTTACCCAATATGCCGAAAGCCAAATCTCATCGCAAATCTTGTCGGGCGAGTAAAACGCTGGGTGCAAACACGCTTGGAGCGTAAGGCTCGCCGTGTTGTTGCCGCTCTTGACCTTGCCAAGCGGCTCGAGGCTTAGTGCGCTTGGATTGAGCAATGTGGTGAATGTGATTGCCGCGTTGCTTTTCTCGCCCATAAATAGCATGTCGGGCGTGATGTTGATTGTAAAAGGCTGCGTATCGATTGCGAGAATCTCATATTGTTTAGCATTGCAAGTCAATGTGCCATAAATCACAAACACTTTGGGGAAGTGAATCATCAAGCTATTCTTGGCATTCTTGTTCAGCTCGGCGGTAATCGCCGATTCTGTTGCTTTTGGAAGCTTCACAATCCTATCCTCTGCAATGTTAATCACGCAAGGGTAGATGTCCTTAAACACATTCTTGGCGCAAAGCTGTTGGTATTCGTCCGTGATTGTCGTGTTACTCATCGCCGCGCTTGCCTGCAACAAGCGCCAATTCGTGTCGTAAGTCGTTCCTAGACTGCGAATCATCTGCAAATCATCGCGGTAGATGTAACCGATATATGTTTCTTTCGCGGGCTCAAGCGGCTTTGTTGGGGGTGGATTGGTCGTGCTGCCGCTATCTCCCGTGCCGCTGCCGCTCGTGCTGCCTCCGCTCGTTGTGCCGCTGCCGCTTTGGTTGGGGTCTGTTGTGTCCCCGCTCGTGCCATCTCCGCTTGTCGTTCCTCCGCCGCTTGGAATGGTTGGAATGGTTGGTAGACTCCCGATAGCGCTCACGCTCTTACGCAAATTCTCGATGTCTTGCGTGTTTTTCTCGATGTCCTTTACGTTCTTGCCAACCTGCAACAGAATATCGCTAATTCCGCTCGTGGCACTGATAGTAAAAGAATCAAGCCTTTCAAGCCGCGCGCGCCAATCGCTGATTGTCGCACAATGGCTCATCACATGTTCGCTTAGCCCACTGATTGCGGTTGTGAAATAGCTTACCGCGCTTTGCGTGTTCGCCTCGTGTGTTTCAAACTTTCTCTCGATGTTTGCCTTGAAGACATTGTATTCCTTGACAATGAAATTATTGCAATCGGCTTCGTTTTTTTGAATCGTCTCGCTTAGGAGTGTCAGCTGTTCCTTTGCCTCGTTTAGCTTTGTGTTGATTTGAGTATCGAGGGTCGTGAGCCCACTTGTGAGCGCGCTAGAAATGCCGCTCATTGCCTTGATACAATCCGCTTTTGCACTCGTGATTCGTGAATCGGCATAAGCATTTGCCGCGCTCAAAGTCGCTTTGGCAAGATTCTCCGCTGTGTTTGCCGCTTGCGCAACGGCGCTTAGAATCTGCGCGTCTGTATAAGCCCTTGCCTCACTCAATGCGCCGCTTATCTTTGTGTTGGTCTCGCTCGCAATCTCGCTCTTGATTGTGTTCAGGTCCTTGCCCTCGAGGCGAAGCGCGTTTTGCGCAACATAGCTTGCCGCGCTCACCTCTTCTTTGAGCCTTCGTGCAAGCTCAACAAGCTCATTTTCGCGGTCGCTATGCTTGTTTTCAAACACGCTAATCACGCTATTAAGCCGCTGCTCAATCATCGCAAAATTCTCAATCTGATGTGCCGCGTCAAGCTGCACGAGCTTAGGCTGCCTATCAAAGATGTCTTGCAAGAGTAAAATCGCATTGTTCGTGTGCCCCACAATATCGCCCGTTTGGTTGAGCGCGTTGCGTATCGCATTCTCAAGCGCGAGTATCTGCGGGCGCACTTCGTCTCGCAAATAGCGAAAAACTTCCTCTGCGCCTTGAATTGTCCCGCTTGGAATATTGGGATTCTGCCCTATACTTGGGGTTGTTGCTGAAATTGTGTTTGCCATTATGTCTCCTTGTTTATTTAGAGGTGTGATTCAATCGCACCTATCCTATTTGTCATTCTGAAGCCGCTTGCGGCTGAAGAATCTAAGATGTTTCGCTGCGCTCAACATGACAAAGACGTTTTATTCATTGATTCCCCGAAATGTGCCCACCGTGATGAGTCTGCGGCTCTCGCGCAACTCGCTCACCTTTGTGTCTTGTGGCACATCTTCGAGCAGCTGCACGCGGTGTCCGCTTTCAACAAGCGTAAAGACTTCGCCCTTTTTGCCGCTAAGCAAGCTGTCTTTGTCGTGCAAAATCGGCGGCTGCTCGATGTTGTGCCTGCTCACATTCACTGCTAGATTCGCATTCCATTGTCCCGTTGTGTAGTCGTATACAACCATTAATACACTCCTTTATCCAAGATAATCCGCACGTCCGCGTTTGTGTGCGGCTCGCGTGTGGCGAAAAACACAATCGCCCTGCCGTCCGCTCTTAGCTGCCAATCTCTGCCCTCACGTGTGTGTGCGATGTCATCAACAATGCATGTGATTTGCCCGCTGTGGTCGGCAATATCGGGCAACATAAATTCATTGCGCCGCACTCCGTTGCATTGATGAATGATTTCACTCCGCACGACTTTGCCCGTGTCGATGATTCTTTCTTGCAAGATATTGCAAAGAATCCAACAATCATTTGGCGCAACACTTGAAAGTGTATTGCCCGCTTTGGCAAAAAACTTAAAGCTGCGCTCGGCTGTTGCTGGCACAGACTTTTTATACAAAAGCGCCGTTTGATTTGCCTTTGTGTCGTCCTCGTATAGGTTCATCAGCACATCACAATCTGCGCCACTATCGTTGATAATGCGCACTTCAACGGCGGCATTAAAATCAAATATGATGTCGCCATTGCCGTTGATGGATTTAAACTCTATTTTACTCATGTTTTTATCTCCTTATTTAGATTTGGAGGTGCGACTTTAGTCGCACTTATGATTTGTGCGGTTGAAACCGCACCTCCAATATGCCCTTTGTCATGTTGAGCATTAGCGTTGTATCTCAATTTAAATCACCTCCATAAAGCTATTCCATTCAGCCATTGCCGCATATTCTCTTAGTCTCGTGCTTAGAATCCTCGTTTCATCAAGCGACTTGGCGACTAAACCACGCGCGTCTACGACAATCGCTTTTTCTCGTTTCACTTGTGCTAGGATTTGTTCGCTGTTGTTGATTCGATGATGTGCCTCGACTTTGATAAAATATGCGTCTAAAAGCTGCGCGAGTGTTAGCGCATTATTCCAATAAGTGTTGTTGAGCGTTTCATGGATTTCTTTTTTGAAACTACCCTTGACAATGACTTCGATTGTGTCTTGCGCCTTTTCTATTGTGTCACTTAGGCTTTGTTTTAGAAAGGCACATTCCAAACGCAAGTTCTCAAAGAATGTTTGCAATTCTTTCAGTGTCGCGTCTTTTTGGGCGATAATCTCGCTCAATGTCTTGTCTTTGTTTGTGAGTAGTTTTGCCTCGCATTGCTTGTAGAGCTCGCAAAGCTTTTGCGACAATGTCTCGTGTTTGGTGTCCATTTCGATTAGAATTGAATCACGCAAATCCTCAAGCATTTGTTTGGAGTTCTTAAGCTGATGTTGAAAGTCGTGGTAACTTTGCAAAAGCATTTGCACGCATTCTTGCACATTGCGGTTGAAGTTTGTGAGATGTTGCAGAATCTGCTGTTTCACATCGTCTTTAAAAGCGTTCATCTTGTCCAAACTCATCTCGCGCACTTTCCTAATCTCGGTAATTGCCTCGTTGTAGAGTTCGTTAATTTTCGTATAGCCTTGCAAACTCTCTTTGCGTATCTCATCAAGCCCCTTGATGTGTGCATTCTCTGCTTCTGCTTTAAGGCTCGTAATGCTGCCAATCGCCTTTGAGCCCTCGCGCTTGATGTCGGACAAAAGCTGCGTGCCGTCTGCTAGAATTTGGCTCAAAATCGCCTGCGCATTCTCTTGGGCAATGAGTGAATCGATGATTTGTCCGAGCACTTCGCGCTTGTCGTTAGTGAGTATCTCTTGAAATAGCGCCTCAATGTCTGCCTCGCCGAGCTCGTCTTTGAGCGCCTTAAAGCGCTCAACAAGCGCATTGGCACTCTCCAAATGCGCAATGCTCTTGTCGCAAAGCTCGCTTAGCTGCGTCTTGATGTTTTGACTCTGGGTAACGAGCATTTCGTGATTCTTCTGCGTTTCTTGCGCGTCTGCGCGTGCGTTTTCAAGCAGGAGCAATACATCGCCCTTTGTTGTCTCTGCTGCGTCTGCCGCGCTTCTTGCGCGTCCAATCAATTCCTCAATCGCCGCATTGGCATTGTTGAGCTGCTCAAGGAAGGGGCTTAACTCGGTCTTTAGAGTATCGGCGCATTGTTGCAAATCCCACTTGAGATTTTTTCCCAAATTTGTAAGCTCTGAAGTATCCTCGAGCGTTTGTTCCGCGATTCGCTTGAGCACCGTCTCAACGGCTTTGTCGAGCGTTTCTTGCGTCTTGTTGCCTACAACCTCGATAGAATCGAGTGTTTTTGTGATGTAGTCGACATAGCTCTTACCCTTGCCCTCGATGTCAATGCCGATTCGCTGCGCCTTAATGAGCGTGTCATTTGCCTCTTTGATTTGGCTCTTTGCCGTTGCAATCTCGCTTGTGAGCGTATTCTTGAGGCTCGCGATACTATTGCGGATTGCGACAATCTCGGTGTAGTGTTGGTTTGTCTGATTGCTTCTTGCGATGATGTTGTCGTATTCAGCGAGGATTCTATCGACTTTGTCGCTTAGTGTTTCGTTTGCCATGCGTCTCCTTTTTGGAGGCATTTTCGCAAAAAGCAAAAACGAAAAATAGGTATGCAGGGGAGATTTTTGGAGTAGAATTAGTCTCTAAAAATCCCAATATAGGGCTCACTGCCCGCATTGAAATTGTCATTGCCCGCAAAGCTTTCATGGAATCTCTCGCCGCCTGCGAAATAATCCCACTTATCAGCATTTGATAGCAATTCCTCAAATTGCTCTTTTGCAGTCAGTCGTTGCATTTCGAGCTCTTGAAGTTTCTTTGCGTATTCCTCATATTCGTCTTTGTAACGTTGTTGGTTTTGGTAGGCATGATAAAGGTTTCTACCCCCTTGAAAGAGGCTATTTGCACCTTGCACAAGCTCGATTGTCTCGCGCACATTCTCGCTAAGGTTCAGCAAGTCCATTGCGCCTGTAAAAATCTCCGCGCCAACAATACTGCCACAATATGCAGCGGCAGCTATTGTGCCCAACATTACGATTTCATCGGTGTGCGTATCGATGAAGTCTGTGCCAAAGAGGGTGTTTTCAAGATTGCCTAAAACTTCGAGGGTACGTGTGAAGAGTCCGCTTGCATTGTATGCCGCGTCAAGCAGAATGATTGCAGCAGGAGCGGCACTCCCCCCGCTTAGAATCGTTGCGCCAACAGCTACGATGATTGGGATTGCGCCCTTGACTGCCTCTTTCAATCTATCAAAGTCTTGCGTAAAGATTGCGCGTGTGGCTTCGCGCATTGCTCGTAATGCCGCATTTCCAACATTGCCCACAAAGTTAATGACGTCTTCTTGAAAACCATAAATCTCGCTCGTGCCGAGTGTGGCAATTGCGAGCCCAATGCGTAATGTGTTTTTCATAAGCTGTCGTAATGGATTAGAAAAGGGCTTGATGATGGGCTTTAGCGCCGTATCAAACAGCCTTTTGCCCGCGTCCCAAACTTTGTTGAGCGCCTTTGTGATAGGTCTAAAGATGTTCTTGATTGCCTTGCGGAATCTCTTACCTAGTCCCATTCCTAAACCTTTGGGCAATTGCCTCACTATCAAGCGTTAAGATTCCATTTTGCTCGCTCACAACATAGCGCGCGAAATGCTGCCTTGCCCACAATGGCGCGGTGAGCGTGCGCCCGCTTAGAATCGGCGCGAGATTGCGCCATATCAGAAATGGAATGGCTTTGTTCTGGTGTTCCTTTGCAATCCAAATGATTGGAATATAGACATTTTTGGGCTGCACGAACGCGATAAAAAAGCCAAGACATGATGACCCACCCCCCGACCCCCTCCGCAAGGGAGGGGGAGATGTTTCGCTTCGCTCAACATGACAAGCGCGTTTGTCATTCTGAACCTGCTTTTTGTCATTCTGAAGCCGCTTGCGGCTGAAGAATCTCATAGATGTTTCGCTTTGCTCAACATGACAATGTGTGCCCCTCATATAAAATCCCTCGCACAAGCAATGCTT
>CAMWUR010000069.1 GCA_947177485.1 uncultured Helicobacter sp. | reverse complement strand
GAAATGTGATTGTATCTCTAATGAGCTTATGTTTTGCTTAAATTTTGGGGGGAATTCGAGATTTTACATCAAAATTTCATTCTTGATTTTCTCAAGTGCTTCGATATGCTCTCGCAATTGTGCAACTTCCATATCAATCTGTTGCAATGTCCAAGTCCCCAAACCATCGGGCGGAAGCTGCTCACCGCGCTTGATAAGAATATAGTCCAAAAACGAAATTTTTGCCATGCTCAACAGAATCTCAATCTCTTCTCTCGAACTCTCGATGCCGCGTATCAACAAATCAATCTTCTCAAACACAGCGCCTCCTAGTTTTTTGTTCCTAGCGCCTGATTCTACCCAAACTTATCATAAATAGCAACATTCGCAAAATCGCGCGCCCGCGCTTGCCATAGCACATGCTGTTCGTTACAGCGCGCAGATAGATAGGGACAATGCTCGTTTGCACAGAATCAGGCGCATCGAGCGCAACGAACACATCGCCATGCCGCTGCCCAGCGTAATAGTCATATTTGATATGCCACAAAAGCGTCTGCACATGCGCACACAACGTAGAATCTCGCACCTTTGGTGTGTCTGCGAGCTCTTGCATCAGTCCAATCACACGTGCGTTATGCATGAAACGAACATGAGGCGCAACGTGCGTTTCCACAATATTGCGCATTTTTTCCGCCCGATTGCGCCACAAATACTCATACAAAACCTCATCAATCACAAGCGCCTTTTGCGCAAATTGCAGAATCGCGAGGCTGAAAAGCGCATCTTCAAACCCCGCGATTCCGCTCGGAATCTCACCCCATGTCTCGCGCACAAAGGCAATGGCGCGCAGCAGAATCGCGCGTGTGTAGAGTTTGCCTGTTTGCGTCCAGCGCGAACTTTGCCACGTTTTGGTCGCAAAGACTTCGGCAAAGATTTGCGCGCCAAACAACACGCATGGCGCGGCGAGATGCGCGAAATTGCGTGTTATTTTTTGCGCATTCTCGCTGTGTGTGATGCGGTCTGCAAACACAATTTCCACGTTAGGCTCATTGTGCAGTGCGCGCAAATAGTTCGCCACAGCGTGCTTTGGGAGAACATCATCACTATCTAAAAACAGCACAAACTCGCCACGCGATTCTTGCACACCAGCAATGCGCGCAGCAAATGTACCAACATTTTGGGATAGCGGAATCACGCGAACGCGTGAATCGAGCGCAGCAAACTCAAACGCAACGCGCAATGTGCCATCGCTGCTGCCATCATCAACAAGCAGAATCTCGATGTCTGCTTCCAACTCCACAAACTCTTGGCACAAGCAGCTTGCAATCGCCTCACCCACGACAAATTCGGTATTATAAGCAGGGATAATAATGCTGACTTTGGGCATTTTGGTTTCACCATTAATGGTTGGTTTTATGATTTTCTCCTTATTATGGAATCGCAAACGCACAACGCGTTTGCTGTCGTGTGCAGAAGTAATTCCGCACACTCCCTAAAGTTACGCGATAACGCCGCTCTGCGCCGCGGGGCGCAATGGATTCATTTATTTTATCTTTGCCTCAATCAAATCATGCAAATGCACAACACCAACGACATGCTTTTGAGAATCCGTCATCACCAAAAGCTGAATCTTGTGCGATTCGATTTTGCGCAGAATCTCGACAGCCAAAGCCTCGCAATCATCGCTATACAATGGGTTTGTTGTCGCATAGCGCACACAAGGCGCGGCAAAATCAAAGTCTTCGCGCATCATCGCGCGGCGCAAATCACCATCGCTAAGAATCCCACATAATCGATTGTTTTCGACCAAAATCGCATTTCCAAGCCGCCCCTCGCTCATTGCGACAATCCCCTCTTTGAGCGGCATAGACGGCGGGATTAGCGGGAGATTGTGCGTGCGCATAATGTCTTTGACACGCACAAAAAGCTGCCGCCCAAGCGTGCCTCCCGGGTGCAGAGCAGCAAAATCATCTTTGCCAAAGCCGCGCTTTTGCAAAAGCACGGCGGCGAGCGCATCGCCAAGCGCCATCGTGAGTGTTGTCGAGCTCGTTGGCGCAATCTGCAACGGGCAGGACTCGCGCTGCACAAAAACATTCAAAAACGCATTTGCCGCCTTTGCGAGCGAACAAGTCGGCGCGCAACACATCGCGACAATCGGAATCGCGAGGCGCTTGACATGCGGCAAAAGCGCGAGCAGCTCCTCACTCTCGCCACTATAACTAATCGCGAGCAACGAATCGCCCTTTTGCAACATACCCAAATCACCATGCATGGCTTCTGTCGGGTGCAAAAAAAAGCTTGACGTTCCCGTGCTCGCGAGCGTTGCGGCAATCTTTGCGCCCACAAGCCCCGACTTGCCCACACCGCTCACAACGACCTTGCCGCGCGTGTTATAGAGAATCTCGACTGCCTTGCTAATCTGTATTGCATCGAGATTCTTGCTCGCAAACAACAGCGAATCCGCCTGTAAGCGCAAGGTTTGCTCAAAAATGTGAACGCCTGACATCGCCGCTCCTAGCGCAAAAAGAGTGAAATCACAATCGCGGGATAGCGCTTGGTTTTCTTGAAAAGCTGCTTCTTGAGCAGATTCCGAATCTCGTTTTCGAGTGCGCGCGCGTTTGCAAGTGTTTCTTTCTTGCATGCAGCAAGGAAGAGCGTGAGCGTGTCCTCAAGCTCCTTGGTATAGCTGCGCTCCTCTTTATGCCCGATGATTCCAAGCAAGTTAAACTTCGGCTTTTCGGCGAATTTCGCCTCTTTGGAGAGAATCTCTGCTGCCAAAAAGCACACACCTTCGTTCGCCATTTTTTGCCTATCGAGCACGACATCGTTTTCGATTTCTTTGCTCACCTGATTGTCGATATAACTCTTGCCTGTGCGCACACTCTTGACTTTGCGCATTGTTGTGGGGGTAATCTCAATTTGGTCGCCGTCTTCCATAAGCAAGATATTTTTTTCTGCCACGCCGCATTTAATCGCTGTTTCGCGGTGCTTGTGGATATGGCTAAACTCACCATGCACAGGCAAGAAAAACTTGGGCTTGATGAGCCGCAAGAGTAATTTTTGCTCTTCTTGCGCCGCGTGCCCGCTCACATGAATCTCGCTAAAATCTTGATAAGCAACACTCGCGCCGGCTTTCATGAGGAAATTAATCACGGTCGAAATCGCCGTTTCGTTGCCCGGAATCGCCTTTGCCGAGATGATGACATGGTCTGTGGGCTTGATTTTGATATGGCGATGTTCATCTGTTGCCATGCGATAGAGTGCGCTCATCGTCTCGCCCTGCGAGCCCGTTGTAACGATGAGCACTTCATTATCGGGGTATTTATCGACTTCATGGGCTTCGATAAAAATATTTTGCGGCAGATTGATATAGCCAAGCTGTCGTGAAATCTCGAGGTTTTTTTCCATAGAACGTCCAATCACGGCAACTTTGCGATTGTATTTGATTCCATGCTCAATCGCTTGATAGACGCGGTGAATGTTGCTGCTAAACGTGCTCATAATCACGCGCCCCGCCGCTTTTGCAAAGAGATTGTCAAAAGTGGGTCCCACGGTCGCCTCGCTCTGTGTATAGCCCGCTTTGTGTGAGTTTGTCGAATCGCTTAACATCGCCAAAACGCCCTCTTCGCCATAATGCGCAAGGCGGTGCAAATCGGTTGGGAATCCATCAATGGGTGTGTGGTCGATTTTGAAATCGCCCGTGTGCAAAATCACGCCTGCGCTCGTACGAATCGCGAGCGCTGAAGAATCGATAATCGAATGCGTGATATGAATCCATTCAATCTCAAAATCGCCAATTTGTATCGGTTTGCGCTTCTCGACAACGCGAAACAACGAGCGGAATTTTTTAAGCCCATGTTCGTCAAATTTGCTTGAAATCATGCCAAGCGGCAGCGGAGTGCCATAGAGTGGGAATTGCATTTTTTTGTAGAGATAGGGCACAGCGCCGATATGGTCTTCGTGCGCATGCGTAATCACCACGCCCGCGATTTTGTCTTTGATAATCTCCAAATAGCTAAAATCGGGCACAAGAATATCCACCCCATGCATGCCCGCTTCAGGGAAGCTCATACCCACATCAACGACAATCGCGCTATTTTCCGTCTCAATCACCGTGATATTTGCGCCAATCTCACCAAGCCCGCCAAGCGGCGTGATTCGCACCTTGCCCGTGTTGTTTTTGTCCAAACTATGGTGCGTTGCCACGCGGCTTTGTTGAATCTTGTCATTAATCTCCACGCCCTTTTTGAGGTCGCTCATCAGATTCAAATCATCACGTGCAGGATTCTTTGCACGTCGTTCGCCCTCTGTATTTTTGTGTTTTTTCTCGCCCGCTTTGTCGTTTGGCGCGGCTTTTTTGCGGTTTTCGCTATGGCTTTTGGCGCGCGTTCTGCGAGGAAAACGTCGCCTGTTGCCCTGCTCTTTTGCGTCTGATTTCTCTTTGCTATCTGCCACAGAATCGATTCTGCTTGCCCTTTCGTTTTCTTCGTTATTCTCCATTGGTTTCACCTTTTTCGAGTATTCTATGCAATTGGTGATACTGTGGTGTGTTGAGCTCATGGGGGCGCACACTTGTTGGGAGCTCCATTGCTCCAAAGGCATGTGCAAGAAGATTCTGCGAGTAGTGCTTTGTAAGATTGTTATGCAGAGTTTTACGAGGCATGGCAAAGGCGGCATGCAAGAGAATCTCAAGTCGTGGCGGAATCTCACTTTTGCGCACGATTTTAAACACAGCCGAATCCACTTTCGGCGGTGGGCAAAACGCGCTTGCGCTCACATCACAAATCCACGTACACTCGCCAACACTTTGCGCAAGCACAGACAACGCGGAGCTACCAGACATTGCGCAAAACTTTTGCGCGACCTCCTTTTGCACCATCACTATCATCGCCTTGCATAAAGAATCATGCAACGCACGCACAACAATCGCTGTGGCGATATAGTAGGGCAGATTGGATATAAGCATATAGGCAGAATCTAATAGATTCTCGCCTTGCCAAAACTCCAAAACATCGCCAAACACAAACTCCAAAGAACCCTTTTGCAGCTCTCCATCAAACTTTTGAGAAAGATGGGTTTGCAAGTCCCTATCAATCTCAAAGGCTAATATCCGACCACAATCAAGTAACCGATTGGTTAAATCACCCAAGCCAGCCCCCACCTCAACAATGCGGCACTCGCCAACGGGGGGAATGGATTGGACGATTGTATCGAGCACAGACACATCGTGCAAAAAATTCTGCCCAAAATGCTTCTTGGGCGTATGGGTTTTGGAACTAACCATGCCTATCCCTTTGCTGTCCTCTTGCAATCCAACAAGGCATTTGGTATTATAACACACTTTGTAACCTAAATCGCACAGGAATGGCATGAATACCAAGCGCATTATCCCTTGTCTTGACATCAAAAACGGGCGCGTTGTCAAGGGCATAAACTTCGTTGGGCTAAGCGATGCGGGCGACCCAGTCGAGGTGGCGAAGCGCTACAATGACGAAGGCGCAGACGAGCTCGTGTTTCTCGATATTACCGCCACGCACGAGGGGCGCGATTTGCTGTTTGGCGTGCTGCAATCTGTCGCGCGGCATGTCTTCATTCCGCTTTGCGTTGGCGGCGGAATCAAAAGCCTTGATGATTTTTCGCGCGTGCTCGCAACAGGCTGCGACAAAGTCAGCATCAACTCCGCAGCGTTGCATAATCCACAGCTCATCACAGACGCGGCGCAACGATTCGGCTCGCAATGCGTTGTCGTGGCGATTGACATCAAGTTTGACGCGGAGCAAAAGACATGGTTTGCCTACACGCACGGCGGGCGCAACAAAACACAAACAAAGCTGCTTGAATGGGCGCACGAAATTGCCGAGCGCGGTGCGGGCGAGATTCTGCTGACAAGCATGGACACAGATGGCACAAAAGCGGGCTATGACTTGGAATCGTTGCACGCTGTGTGCGAAGTCTGCAAGCTGCCCATTATCGCAAGCGGCGGTGCGGGCACAATGGAACATTTCGCGCAAGCGTTCATAGCAGGCGCAGACGCGGCGCTCGCGGCGAGCGTGTTTCATTACCAAGAGATTCCAATCCCAGCACTCAAGCAATATTTGCGCACGCGCAACATTGATGTGAGGCTCTAAATGTTTCTGTGTGCGGGCAAAATGGAAAGCTTTGCATTTGCGCAAACCATCGGCGTTGGGCTTGTCGAATGCACGCTACATCTCACGCAGCTCGTGTTGCAAAAGAATCCCGAGATTCTCATCTTTGTTGGCAGCGCAGGGAGCTATGACCCGACATTGCCGCTATTGCAAGTGTTTGAGGCAAACGGCGCAACACAAATCGAGCTCTCGCTTTGGGAAAAAAAGAGTTACACGCCGCTCGAAAACGTCCTTGTCGCAAGCGATTCACCTTTGAATGGAATCCTTGTCAATAGCAGCAACTACATCACAACCGATTCCAACCTCGCGCTGCAATTTGTCGAGCGCGGAATCGCGTATGAGAATATGGAGTTTTTCTCGGTTTTGCGTGTGGCGCAGCATTTCAAGATTCCCGCAAAGGGCGTTTTCTGCACGACCAACTATGCCAACTCTGACGCACACGAAGATTTCCTCGCCAATAGCAAGGAGGCAAATGCGCGGCTTGAATCCTACATCAAAGAACACTATGCGCAATATCTATGATTACACGCTCGATGAACTTGCGCGCGAGTTTCGCCCCGCTTACCGCGCAAAGCAAATCTATGGTTGGCTCTATCATCGCTATATTGACGATTTTGATTTGATGAGCAATGTTTCAAAAGAACTCCGCGCCGCGCTCAAAGAATCGTTTTCAACACAATGCGTTACGATTCTAAAGATTGAGCAAAGCGTTGACGGCAGCAAGAAATATCTGTTTGGCACGCACGATGGGCATAGCTATGAAGCTGTGCTTCTGCAAATGCGCGAGGAGCAAAGCGGCGAAAAAGCGAGCGAGGCGCGCTACACCATCTGCCTATCTTCCCAGATTGGCTGCCGCGTAGGCTGTGCGTTTTGCCTTACGGGTAAAGGCGGCTTTGTGCGCAACCTAAGCGCGGGCGAGATTGTCGCGCAGGTCGTGCATATCAAGCGCGACAATGGCTTTGCGCCACAAAAGGGGCTCAATATCGTTTTTATGGGTATGGGCGAGCCGCTCGATAATTTCGAGAATGTCGTGCGCGCGATTGGGATTCTCTCAAGCAAAGATGGACTCAGCATTGCGCCGCGCAGGCAAACGATTTCGACAAGCGGAATCGCCCCGCGCATCGAGCAGCTCGGCAAGCTCAATCTGGGCGTACAGCTCGCGCTTTCGCTCCACGCTGTAAATGACGTTTTGCGCTCCAAGCTCGTCCCGATGAACCGAAGCTACAACATTCGCGAGGTGCTCGATGTGTTGCGCCACTTTCCGATTGATTCGCGCAAACGACTATTGTTTGAGTATATTATAATTAAAGATGTGAATGATGATTTGGCAAGCGCAAAGGAGCTTTTGCGGCTCTTGAATGGATTTAAGGCAAAAGTGAATCTGATTCTGTTCAATCCGCATGAGGGCAGCAGCTTTGCGCGCCCAAGCATGGAATCTGTGCGCAAATTTCAAGAATTCTTGCTCTCTCGCGGGCTGCTTTGCACTGTGCGTGAATCCAAAGGGCTTGACATCAGCGCTGCATGTGGACAATTGCGCGAGAAGAGCGCATGCTAGAATCGCAAGCGCATTGCGTTTGCACTCGGCTATGCAGGGGCGGGTGTTGTCATGTTTGAGGCGATAGCCGAAACATCTTATGATTTTTATATTTTGAGATTCTTCAGCCTAAGGGCTTCAGAATGACAATATGACGTCATGTGGATTGCTTCGCTTTGCTCACAATGACGTTAGAATATCGGAGGCACGGCTTTAGTCGCACTCATGATTGGATTGTGTGCGGTTAAAACCACACTTCCAAAATAAAGCATTGAGAATCGCAGAAGATTCCAATCTCATATCCTCACATCAACCTGTGGCTTGTTTGGGAACACAAGAGGATTGCTCATCTTGCGAATCTTGCTGCTTAGAGAATCGGAATCTTTGTTTGCATGATCGAATGCTGACTTAGATTCCACATTAGAATCCTCTTTGTGAGAGGATTCTAGCCCTCCGCTTGTGAGGAATGCAATGTTATAC
>CAMWUR010000068.1 GCA_947177485.1 uncultured Helicobacter sp. | reverse complement strand
CCCTCAATTGAGAGATAGGCTAGTGAATCTGCTTCGATGTAGTGGCAGATGGCATCGAGATTCATTTTGGAGCTAATGAGCTCTTGCTCATCTGGTGTGTCCACGCCATAATAGCATGAATGCGCCGTTGGCGGCGAGCTTATGCGCATGTGGATTTCTTTCGCGCCCGCATCACGTAAAATCCGCACAATTTGCTTACTTGTCGTTCCCCGAACAATGCTATCATCAACCACGATAAGCCGCTTGCCCGCGATAATCTCGCGAATTGGATTGAGCTTGAGCCGCACTTTGAGCTCGCGAATCTGCTGTGTAGGCTCGATGAATGTGCGTCCGACATAATGATTGCGCACGATTCCAAGCTCAAAGGGAATCTGGCTTTGTTTGGCATATCCAAGCGCGGCGGCAATCCCGCTATCGGGGACGGGAATCACCATATCAGCGTCAATGGGCTTTTCTTTGGCAAGCTCGACACCCATTGCTTTGCGGACATGATAGACATTGCGTCCAAAAATGGTGCTATCGGGGCGCGCGAAATAGATGTATTCAAAAATACACGGGCATTGCAAGGGCTTTTGCGCAAGCATGAAGCTTTGTGGCGGCTTGTTGCCGTCAAAAACGAGCATTTCTCCCGGCGCAACCTCGCGCTCAAATGTCGCATTCACCAAATCAAATGCGCATGTTTCGCTCGCCACGATATAGCCAATGCTGCCATCAGGATTGCGGATTGTCCCAAGGCTAAGTGGGCGGAATCCAAGAGGGTCGCGCAGAGCAAACATCTTCGAGCGGCTTAGAAACAACAGACAATACGCACCTTCAATCTGTGCGACAGCGTCTATAATACGTTCTTGTAGGTGTTGGTGTTTGCTTTTTGCAATCAGATGAGTGAGAATCTCGGTGTCAAGAAAGCTTTGGAAAATCGCGCCATTTCCAATCAGTTCGCTGCGCAATGTTTTGGCATTAGTCAGGTTGCCATTGTGTACCACAGAGATTTCGCCCAAGTCATAGCGCGCAAAAACGGGCTGTGCGTCAAAAATCGAATCATCTCCTGCTGTGGAATAGCGATTGTGCCCCACGGCGGCAAAGCCTTGCAGTTTAGCGAGATTCTGTTGGTTGAAGACAGAGGTTACAAGCCCTTGATTCTTGATAGTGTGAATTTTTTGTGCATTCGCGCTGCTGATTCCGCTCGCCTCTTGCCCGCGATGCTGCATGGCAAACAGCGCATAATAAGCGATATTTGCTGCATTAGGGCAGCCATAGACACCGATAACAGCACATTCTTCTGCAAAGCCTGCCATTAGTCCAGCTCGAGCGCATCGCGTATGGAATAATAACCTTCTTTTTGATGCACAATCCATTTTGCCGCCTTAAGAGCGCCTTTGGCAAACGGAATGCGGCTTGTTGCCGTGTGGTTAAATTCGAGAAATTCGCCTTCATTATAGAAGCCTACGGTGTGTCTGCCGGCGATGTCTCCGCCACGCATTGCAAAAACGGCGATTTCATCTTTAGTGCGCTCGCCTGTTTTGCCCTCGCGCCCATAGAGGATATTCTTGAGGCTAAGGTTGCGTGCTTCGGCGCATGTCTGTGCAAGAGCAAGCGACGTGCCGCTAGGAGCATCTTTTTTGTGCTTGTGGTGCATTTCGACAATCTCGATGTCAAATTCTTTGAGCGTCTTTGCCGCTTGACGAATGACTTCGTGTAAAACAGCCACGCCAAAGGACATATTGCTGTCATAGAGAACAGGCATTTTGGTCGAGGCAACCTGCAAGAGATTCATTTGATAGTCATCGAATCCTGTTGTGCCAATAACAAGAGGCTTTGGGTGGCAATCTATCGCTGTTTCGAGCAATGTTGCAGTCGCTTCGGGTAGCGAAAAATCAATCACCACATCGCAAGCATTGAGAAAAATTGTGTAATCATTTGTGATGAGCGTACTCGGCGGCAGTGAAAAATCTAACGTTTTGCGTACAAATACAGATGCAAGAGAGAGGCTTTCATGATTTGCCAACAAATCGACAATAATCTTGCCCACGCGTCCACCTGCCCCAAAAACACCTACTTTGCTCATACATTGCTCCTTTGCGTGAATTGCTTATCGCAAATTTATTTGTGATGTTCCAAAAATGCTAATGCGCTAAGTGCTGCACGCGCGCCATCTCCCGCAGCACATACAACTTGTTTTGCTGCATCGATTCGCAAATCTCCAGCGACAAACAATCCTGAAACATTCGTTTTCATGTTCAAATCCACAATCACTTCGCCAAACTTGCTCATCTCGCATAGAAATGAGCCGTCTTCTTGAAGTAGGATTTGGTTGTTGACATCATAGCCTATAAAAATAAAAAATCCATTGAGCTCCAATGTTTCTTGTTGATTTGTGTCTTTGTTTGTGTAGCTAATTCCCGTGAGTCCTTTTGCGTCCCCGAGAAACTCATCGATGATTGTGGGGGTTTTGAATATGATGTTTGCTTTGTTTTGCGCTTTGGCGACTGTTACAGGAGCAGCGCGAAACTCGTTGCGGCGGTGGAAGAGTGTTACTTTTTCACAAATTTCTGATAGATACAATGCTTCTTCAAGCGCTGTATCGCCACCGCCAAGCACGCCGACATGCTGTCCTTTATAGAAAAATCCATCGCATGTGGCGCATGTACTAATCCCGCGCCCATAATACTTTTCCTCACCTTTAATGCCCGAGCGCTTGGGGCTGCCACCTGTACAAACAATCACGGCGCGTGCCTCAAAGTCTCCATTATCGGTGTGAATCAGAAAATGCTCACCCTTTTTGGCGACACGTTCTACATTTGCCTGCTCACTTTTGAGCCCAAAGCGAAAGCATTGTTCCTGCCATGGTTGCATGAAATCAAACCCAGAAAGCACATCTTTGACGCCCGGATAGTTTTCAATCTCGCTGCTGCCTGTGATTTGTCCGCCCGGCATTCCGCGCTCAAACAGCACAACATTCTTCGCGCCTCCTCGTGTGGTGTATAATCCTGCGCTCAATCCCGCAGGACCTCCCCCGATGATTGCAATATCTAACATCGTTTTTCTCCTTTTCGTTATATGACTCTCAAAGAGTATGGAATCTTATAGAACAGAAGCTTTGAATTCAAGAAATTTTTTCCTTTGATAATCAATCCTTATCCTGTGTGCTCAATCGTATCATTTCGGCACTGCTGATTTCCATAGACGGCGCTGATTGATAGAATGCTTGCCCATTTTTTTTCCGTTGCACAGCGACAATCGTAGGAAGTTGATGGATTTTGAAATGATGGATATAGCGCAACAAAGTGTTGATTCCAGCAGTTGCATAGACAATTTGAGCAGACGATGCCATGTCTTTGTTTTGAGCAAGGTCAATGGCAAGAATCTTTGTTGCTTTGTCATGTGAAAAATGTGGCAAATGCTGTACAAATCGTGCTTGCTCGTCAATATTAGAACTATAAAAAACAAGCAGATAGCGCTCCTCTGTGGGCTCAAAAAGCGATGTTTGGGTGTATAGTGTCCAATCGTTAAAATTGACTTTGACAAAGCGGGCGTAGCTGCTCTCATAATAGTAATAAGCAAACGCTGCAATCAGCACGCCAATCATTGGCGCAGCGACAAGCGTTTTAGGCGAGCAGCACCCGCTTTTTTGCTCCATCGCCATTAAAGCAGATTATCGATTTTGTCTTGAAAGAGTTTTTTTGCTGCTGCACCAACATGCGAATCGACAATCTCGCCATTTTTGTATAAAAACACAGCGGGGATTCCCTTCACACCCTGACTTGCGGCAAGCTCTTGTTGCTCATCAACATTGACTTTGCATACAGAGACTCTGTCTTTATACTCTTCGGCAAGCTGGTCAATGATGGGTCCGAGCATGCGGCAAGGTCCGCACCATGGTGCCCAAAAATCAACCAAAACAATGCCCGAACCAATGGCATCATCATACGTTTCTTTTGTTAAATGTTTCACGGCTTCACTACTCATAATGGACTCCTTAGAATCAAAATATGCGTGCATTCTAGCAGCAATGCAATAACCATTCATTAACCAATATATATTATTATTTGAGCATATATTCATATATTCACATTAAGGAAACATGATGAACGAAGAAACACGCGAGCAGCAGCTCCAAGATGTGCTTGCCACATTGCCAGAACCCGAGCTTCTCTATGAGCTTTCGGAACTTTTCAAGATTTTTGGCGATTCGACAAGGATTCAGATTCTCTCGCTTTTGTTGCGCAAAGAGCTTTGTGTTGGCGAGATTTCGACTCTTTTGCATCTCTCGCCCTCGGCAATCTCGCATCAGCTTCGAATCCTGCGTCAAGCGCGCCTTGTGCGCTACAACAAAGTCGGCAAAGAAGTTTATTATAGCCTCGATGATGACCATATCCAAAAAATCTTTGAATCGGGGCTCGAACACATCACGGAGATGTAATATGGAAAACACCAACAAAACGTTATGGATTATTTCTATTATAAGCGCCATTGCATACACAATAGCGCTTGGGCTCGATATTTGGTTTGCGCCACAAAATGGCGCGCTTGCACAGGCGATTGTGAGCGTGTATCTCATAAGCTACATTGTGCTTGGATTCTCGATTCTCAAAGCGACATTCTTGGGCTTTGCCTCGCGTGATTTTTTCAACGAAAACAGCCTCATGGGAATCGCAAGTATTGGCGCGTGGTTGCTTGGCGATGGCGCGGAAGCTGTGGCGATTGTGTTGTTTTATCAAATTGGCGAACATCTGCAAGAAAGTATGGTGATGCGCACCAAAGATTCTATCAAATCGCTGCAAAAGCTCAAGATTGAGAGCATTCGCGTCTTGCGTGATGAACAGAGAATCGAGATTCCGCCAGAATCTGTGCAGGTTGGCGATATTGTCATCGTGCTCGCAGGTGAACGCATTGGAATTGATGGAATCATCACCAAAGGCGCAGCAAATCTCGACCTAAGTGCGCTCAATGGTGAATCGATTCCAATGGCAGTGCACGAGGGGCAAGAGGTGCTTGCAGGTGCAATCAGCCTCGATGGCGCGCTCCAAATCCGCGCGACAAAACCATACATCGATTCTGCCTTGAGCAAAATCATTGCGCTCATCGAAACAGGCAGCGCGAAAAAGGCGCAAAGCGAGGAATTTATCACACGTTTTGCACGATTCTATACCCCCATTGTTGTGGGACTCGCCGCGCTCATCGCGTTTGTCCCAGCTCTTTTGGCGCTCGCAAGCGGCGAAGATGCGCGCAACGCATTACAAATTTGGGGCGAAAGGGGGCTCATCTTTCTTGTCATCTCGTGCCCTTGCGCGCTTGTGATTTCAATCCCACTTAGCTTTTTTGTCTCGCTTGGTGTTGCCTCATCGCGCGGAATCCTCATCAAAGGTTCGCGATTCTTGGAGGCACTACACAATGTCCAAACACTTGTTTTTGACAAAACAGGCACACTTAGCAAAGGTGAGCTTCGTGTGAGCAAGATTCAAACGTTTGGCAATTACGACACAGCGCAGCTGCTCACGCTTGCCCAAAGCCTCGAATCGCACTCGACTCATGCGATTGCCAAAGCCATTGTGCGCGAAGAAAACGCGCAGCCTCTGCTCACGCTCGCTGATGTGCAAGAAATCGCAGGCGGCGGGATGAGTGCGCAATATGAGGGGCGAACGATTCTCGCAGGCAACGCACGATTTTTGCGCGAAAGAGACGTGCAAATAGGCGGAGGAGAAAGCACATTTTGCAATGTGTACATTGCCGATAATGGCGAGCTTGTCGGTATTTTGAGCCTCTCGGATTCGCTCAAAGACGAGGCACAAGAAACCGTGCAGGATTTGCGCAAGCAGCATAAAAAGATTGTGATTCTAAGCGGCGATAGCAGCTTGGTTGTGCAAGACATCGCAAACGCGCTTGATGTGAAGGATTTCTATGGCGATTTGCTGCCCAAAGACAAAGTCGACAGATTGCAAGATTTGCTCGAACCAACGCGGCAAAAACGCAAGAATCTCGTTGCATTTGTCGGGGACGGAATCAACGATGCACCAAGCCTCGCTCTAAGCGATGTTGGAATCGCGATGGGCAAAAGTGGCAGCGATATTGCACTCGAGAATGCCGATATTGTCATTTTGGACGACAACCTGCAAAAAATCACATTTGCATTTGCCATTGCGCACAAAACGCGGCAGATTCTGTGGCAAAACATCACATTTGCGCTCGGGGCGAAAATTGCGATTATGCTGCTTGGCGCGTTTGGAATCGCCAACATCTGGCTTGCGCTCTTTGGCGATGTGGGAGTGGCGCTACTCACGTTGCTCAATGCTAAAAGTGCATTATTGGGATTGCAAACGCAAAATGAATTTGGTTGTCGTTCCACGCAAGCGCGTCTTTGAACGTTGTCTTATAATTGATGAAAGATGCAGATTTTCTACGCACGTTATGATCTATTCAGCTTGATTGTATTATACTTCATTCTAGAGCATAGAATGCTGCAATTTTTGTCAAAGGCTGTCAAATGGATATTTGGTTAATTCTGCAAATCATCGTTTTGTTCGGTGCAATCTTTCTCGGGATTCGTTTGGGTGGTATGGCAATTGGTTACACAGGTGGACTGGGTGTTGTCGTGCTTTGTCTTGCGCTTGGAATGAAGCCCGGTGATATTCCTTGGGACGTGATTTTGATTATCATGGCTGTCATTGCCGCGATTACGGCGAT
This sequence comes from uncultured Helicobacter sp., assembly GCA_947177485.1. Classification (GTDB taxonomy): domain Bacteria; phylum Campylobacterota; class Campylobacteria; order Campylobacterales; family Helicobacteraceae; genus NHYN01. Next base: position 1,752 of record CAMWUR010000068.1, on the reverse strand, counting down.
GCAAGTTGCTGGAGGGTTGGACTATATGGTGCAAGTGGCAGAAAGGATTTTGCGTAAGAATCCCAAACACATCAACTATCTTGCGCCCACAGTAACCTATACGCTCACTCTTTTGGCGGGCACGGGACATACGGCGTTTTCGATGATACCTGTGATTGTCGAGGTTGCAAAAGAGCAAAATATCAAACCCTCTGCACCTTTGTCTATTGCTGTGGTTGCGTCTCAAATTGCCATTACTGCTTCGCCCGTGAGTGCGGCTGTGGTGTTTATGAGCGGTGTGCTCGAGGATTTTGGCTGGAGCTATCCAACATTGTTGCTGGTTTGGATTCTCACAACCTATACATCATGCATGCTCACCGCGTTTATTGTCAGCAAGTTTTTCCCTCTTGAGCTCGACAAAGACCCCGTGTATCAAGAGCGACTGAAGGCAGGAGCGATTGTATCACACAATGAAGAAACACGCAAAGAATTGCCCAAAGGAGCAAAGCTTTCGGTGCTAATATTCCTCATTGGCGTGCTTTGTGTAGTATTCTATGCCACATCAATTTCTGATATGGTGCGCAAACCCATGCTTGATTATGTCAATAGCTTTATTCCCCAAACAACGATTACGAGTGGCGAAAGCGCTGGGGGGGGGGTCGAAAATGGAGACGATTCGGCTGTTGTGGCGCTTGCCAAATTTGTCCGCAGCTATATCGACCCTGTGCGATTGCCCCGAGATAGCGCTATCATGAGCTTTATGCTCGCCATTGCAACAATGATTGTGATTTTTTGCAAAATCGACACGAGCAAGCTGCTGAACACGAGTACGTTCAAATCGGGAATGACGGCATGCATTTGCGTAATGGGCGTTGCGTGGCTGGGCAATACCTTTGTGGGCGGATATAAAGACGAGATTGGCGAGCTCGCGCGCAAGTTTGTGGGCGATTATCCCGCGCTTTTGGCTGTCGCGCTGTTTTTTGCAAGTACATTGCTCTATTCGCAAGCGGCGACTGCAAAGGCGATTATGCCTGTTGTGATTACAGCGCTTGGAATCAGCGCCACCTCGCCCGAATCGTCCTATATTTTGGTTGCGAGCTTCGCTGCTGTTTCGGCGCTGTTTGTGTTGCCCACATACCCAACGCTTCTTGGCGCTGTGCAAATGGACTATACTGGCTCAACACGCATTGGCAAGTATATTTTTAACCATAGCTTCTTCTTGCCCGGCCTCATTAACATCATCTTGGCTGTCGCGCTGGGGTTTGTTGTTGCACCCGTGTTTGCGTGATGTGAAATGCAAGGATTCTGGCTGTTTGGCATTGCGAGGGCTTGTTAGAACGTGTGGCAATCTGCCGTCTTTGGTAACTCGATACGGTGGATTGCCACGAGGCTAAAACCTCTCGCAATGACCCACCCTTAACCCCTCCGCAAAGGAGAGGGAATATTTTGCAAATGATAAAATGGAGGTGCGACTTTAGTCGCACTTTTGGTGCGCGATTCCTATTTATGTGCGGTTGAAACCGCACCTCCGATTCTGCCATTGCAAGCTTTCTTCCCTCTCCCTGTGTTCTGGGGGCTAGGGGGTGGGCTATAACTATCAATTGTCATGTTGAGCGAAGCGAAACATCTCATGATTCTTATATTTTGAGATTCTTCAGCCTAAAGGCTTCAGAATGACAAATGGAATCTTTTATCTGCCATTGCTCATGATTCCAATCTCCCAACCACAGCGCGCAACGTCTATGTTCGAGCCGAAAGGCATAACATAGACGA
>CAMWUR010000067.1 GCA_947177485.1 uncultured Helicobacter sp. | reverse complement strand
GATAGGGGATAAACTATCATAAGAAACGCAAATATGTTGTTATTTGCTTTGGCAAATAGCACCCTTGTCCCCCTTAGAAAACAACCACATTGAGAATCTCAAAAACAAAAATCTCATGCTTTGTCATTTCTAATGCTTTGTCATTCTGAAGCCTTTAGGCTGAAGAATCTCATTTTCCCCCTCGCAGCTCATACAATCCCCTAATTTACGCTATTTTGTGGTCTTGTTGTTGCTTTTTGGGGCTTTTGTTTCGCAATCGCGAAATGCCCTAGATTCCTAGTTTTATGGACTGCTGGCAACTTTTAAAACGCTTAATTGGCACATAAGAGTGGCACAGCCTTGTCTCTTTTTTGCGATGAAAATAGGAATGAACAATGCAGGGAACACTTGATGTAGAAATGTCAGTCTTAAGTCATCTCATGCTTTATGTTGATGATATGGAAAACTATGCTACTCCTAGCTCAATCTTGAAAAAAGAATATTTCTCCGATTGTCGCACGCGCAAAGCCTTTGAGAAGATGTGCGATTCTGTTTTGCGAAAAAACTTTGTTGGTGAAACAAGTTTGATTGATGAGGAGAATGGTATCGATAGAGAGTTTATCCTTGATATTATGGGCACAAATCCTATTGTTAATATTGAATGTTATATCAAAGTCTTACGCGATGAATACCACAAACGAAAGTTAAGTCTTGAACTCTTTAAAATTGCAAATGAGCTCGAGAATGATTTAGAATATCAAGAAGCGCTGCAAAGATTGGAGAATGCGCAAGAGAATATTGCAATGCCCTCAAGCTTTAGGAGTTTTAGTGATTGGGCAGATTTTGTGCAAGATAAAGACAAATTGCCCGTTCTTGCCACAGGTGTGGATTTTATCGATGTGAGTTTCAACGGGGGGCTTGAATGTGGGCAGCTCGTTTTAATTAGCGGCGAGGCAGACGCGGGCAAAACGGCGCTTGGAATCCAAATGCTCAAACACATCTCTAAAACCGAACCCGTGCTTTTCTTTGCATTTGAATTTACATTACGCAAATTCATTAGCGCCCAAAGAGAGATTGAGGGGCAGGATTGGCGCAATGATAATTTGTTAATTGAAGTCGAAAATAACGACCTCGATATGGTTGCTTATCATATCAAAAAGGCAAACAAAGAAAAAGGAGTGCGATTCTTTTTGATTGATAGTCAAATGCGCTTGACTTGCGATATTGACGGCAACGAGGAAAAGAGCGAGACATTTAAGTTTTTCACGCTCGCCACACTCGCACGCAAGCTTGAAGTCGTGATTGTTTTGATTGTGCAAACAAGCAAGAAAGACCCCAACACACCGATAGGCAGCAAAAAGGCAAACCACGAAGCCGATGTGTTTATCCGCATTGAGCACGAAAAGAGCGAGGAGAAAGACAAGCCCTACTCGACAACGAGCCGTAAAATCTCGGTGATTAAGAACAAGCAAAATGGGCACATCTTCACAACGCAAGTGGGATTTAATGGATTCTTGCGCTCATTCTTTGACTTAGAAAAGCGACACCCAAAAGAAAGTTTCAATGACGCACCCGAAATCACAATGAGCTATATTTAGGGAGACACGATGAACAATGTGCAATTTATCGGCTATGCAACAGACAAGCCGAAGTTTAAAGAAGTCGAGGGAGTGGAAAGCGCACGCTTTGCGATTGGAATCACGACAAAGGTTGGCGCGGATAAGGACGAGAGCCTATTCATTACCTGTCGCATTGTCGGCAAACGCGCACGAATCGCTTGTGAAGTCATCGACAAAGGCAGTCGCTTGTTTGTTTGTGGCAGGTTGAGCTGCACAAGCTGGGACGATAAACAAACAGGGCAGAAGCGCACACTTTATTATGTCTATGTCCAAGATATTCAATATCTCGATGATTTGACAATCTCGCGGCTCAAAGAAATCGCCAAGCAGAAAGAGAAAAATTGGAAATACTAATTGTGCTTCGAGATGTTTCGCTAGCGCTCAACATGACAACCACGTAATACTAAGGAGAGGCAATGCACACCAATAATCGACCACGACACTATAAAAAACGCAAGAATAGAATCGCTGAAACATATTTGATACGAATGCATGAGAGCGAGAAAGAAAAAATCCGCGCATTAGCGAAAAAACTTGGAATGACGCCGAGCAAGTTAATCCGATTAGCCATTATGGATACTCTTGAAAATTATGTGATTTTTTAGGAGGAGAAAATGCGCAAAAATAGAATCTTTATGCTTTATAAAAAAGATATGGAAAATGTGAAAGATAGACGCGCAACAACCTTTTGCCTCGCGGAATGGATTGTGTGGCGATGTGAGGAATATGCGCGCAAAGTGCGGCGACAAAAACGAAAGGAAAGAATGTTTAAGAAGAAAACTAATCGCAAGTAGGATTGTTTCGCTTCGCTCAACATGACAAACAATTTGTCATTCTGAACGAATGTGAAGAATCTCATAGATGTTTCGGCTTGTGCCTCAACATGACAACAAAGGAATCACAAATGGACAACATCGAAATCGAGCTCGCAAGACGTGAGCTCGCACGGCGCAAACTCTTAGAGCAAATGCGCTTTATGTTCGAGCATTATTACAATGCGCCTTTTATCGAGGGCTGGCATCATGCCTATATTTGCGAGCATTTAGAGGCGACTTTCAAGGGCGAGATTCGCTTCCTCATCGTGAATATGCCGCCTAGTTATGGTAAAACCGAAATGTGTGTGCGGCAGTTTGTGCCCTATGCTTTGGGACGCAACCCTGCGACAAAGATAATCTACACGAGTTATTCCGATGAATTGAGCAAGAAAGTGAGCGGCGATGCGCGCGAGATTGTGCGCAGCAAGACGTATGCCAATCTCCATAAACTCAAGATTTCACCAAGCCAGGACCAAAAGCACCATTGGCAGACGCAAGAGGGAGGGCTCTTGTTTGCAACAAGCACAGGGGGAACGGTGACGGGAGTGCATGCCAATATCGTGATTGTCGATGACCCGCTCAAGGTGAATGAAAGCTGCTTTGCGAGCGCAAGAAACGAGAGTTGGCGCTATTTTAGTGAGAGTATCACGAGCCGCTTGCTCAAAGACGGCAAGACGATTATTATCATGCAACGTCTCCACCCCGATGATATTGTCGGGCGCGTGTTGCGCGAAATGCCGAGCAATGCCTACACGCACCTCTGTTTGCGCGCAATTGAATCGCGCCCGCTTGTGTATGATTTTAAAAATATCCATTATGAGCGCAAAGCTCTCGAGGCGCTTTGCGAGGGCTGGCAGAATCGCGAGGAAGTCGAGATGATTCGGTTAAGAATGGGAGAGATTGGCTTCAAGACGCAATATCTCCAGGACCCCGAGATTAGCGAGGCAGGATTTTTTGAAAAAGGGCAGCAAAGAGAAATCAACGCGCTCGAAGCGCCCGAGTGCAATCTCTATCTATTCATCGACCCCGCGATGAGCCTTAAAGACAACAGCGATGAACGCGCGATTGTCGTTTGCGGTTGGAGTAAGGATTCGAGCGAGCTTGAAACATGCGTTGTGTATGAATGCGATGCGGGGATTTGGAATCTTGAAAGCTTCATCGAGCACATCATCAACATGATGTTGCGCTACAAAGACGCGCACGTTCTGATTGAAAGCGACGGTGGGGGGCTTTTACTCTACCAAAGCCTTTTGCCCGAAATCAACCGCACAAATGCCAAACTTATACAAAAGGCGCGCGAGCCACTGAACCACCGAATACAGACATTCTCTGCCCCACGCAAGACAAGCAAGAATCAGCGCATTGTCGGCATGCACACTTATTATGTGAGCGGGCAATTGCAGTTTGTGCGCGGGGGGAATGGAATCGAGGCGCTTTTGGGCGAGCTGTTTGCATTCAATCCCGACAACCCAAACAATCGCGACAACCGCATTGACGCGCTCTCTCATAGCTTCAATCAACGTGGCACACTCGTGATTCCATACAGCGAGGAGAAAAAGCAGCCGCAAAAGCGGCAGATTCTAAGGAGGACATGGAATGTATGATAAAGTTTTAAAAGACAAAGTCAAAGCCTATTACGAAAGCCATTTTGAAAACAACGACACAATTTGCCAAATCTTTAATGTGAATGAACGCACATTGCGGCATTGGGCACAAAGCGAGAAATGGGAACGAGGCAAACTCCTAAACGAGACAAAGCCCCACGATTTGCAACAACAGATTTTAGAACAGGGCACAAAAGAAACGCACGAACAACTTGCAAATGCGATTGCCAACAAACTCGACGTGAGCCTTGAAGTCGCGCAGAATGTCAGCGAGGAAATGCTTTTTAAGGCAATGAGCTTGGATTTTCTAAATAAGGAACTCGCGCGCGTGATGTTGATTGGTAAATACGCGTTTGAATCCTTTGCCCAAAAGCAGCCCGATTCTCCAAAAACGGCAATGCTTGCCAAAGAAATGGTTGGAATGATTGCGCAAGTCAAGCAGAGTTTGTTTGGCAAAGAGGCAGAGATTCATAATGTCGTGAATGTTACGAGCAACATCATTGACCTCTCGAAGTTTACTGATGAGCAATTGCAACAGATTGCGGCACAAAAAAAGCAAAATTCCTAGCCTGTATCCCTATTTTTCGTTTGTGGTTTTTGAAAGAATGCGTCCAAAAAAGGAGACACATGCAACGAACACTCAAAAATGTCGACTATGGACGCGACCTCAATTCCATTGTCATCGGCTGCAAACACTTCCGCTACCGCGAGCTTGTAGGTAGCGAAGTCGCCGTCAAACACCACATCAAAAACATTCCAAACGAGCAGCAATGGCAAAGCCTCGAAGCGCTTGCGCAAAAGGTTCTTGAGCCCATTCGGGCGCAATTTGGGGCAATCAAAGTGCTAAGCGCGTTTCGGAATGTGCAGCTCAACACGCACAGCGAGATTGGGGGCAGCAAGACGAGCAACCACACGCGCGGAATCGCGGCAGACATCGTGCCGCTTGCGCCCAAAGTTACGCGCATGCAAGTCTTGGAGTGGGCATACCACAACCTTGATTTCTGGGAACTCATCGCCGAGCGCTTTGATTCCAAAACCAAAGGCTGGGTACATATCGCCTATAACGGCACGAGGCGAATCGCGGGGCTCAAGATTTTGAGCCAAACAAGCGGGGGAGTGAAGCCGATTGAATTGGCACAGCTTCAAGAATTGTATGGTGAAAGCGAGGTGCGGCATGCATAAATGCAAAATCGCGCCAAGTTGCATTGTGTGCAACATCTGCCCCAAGCCAAAGGTGATAAGCGCAAATCGCGTGGATTATAAAAAGCCAAGCGAGAAGCAAAGAGAGGGGAGAAAGGAAAGGGAATAAACCAATGATGTTGCAATATGGAATCACGATGATTGTTTGCCTCGCGTTTGCTTACGCGGGAATGTTTGGATATTTCAAATTATTTGATGATGAGCAATCAGGCACAGATGTTGTGGCGATTGCAACAGCACCGCCGCGCGTTGTTGTAAGCACGCAATGTGCGCGAGATGTGCGAGACATCGTTTGTGTGCCGACTATTCATATCGATAATAATATGGAGGCAATACCGCAACAGACGCAAACGTGTTTTAGCAGTATGAGCAAGCCACCTTAAAAAGGCAACAAATGGAACAAGAAATCAAAATATTGAGCGAGAAAATCGACAATCTTAATGCGAAAGTCGAGAATCTCGAGGAACAAATCAAGAGGCTTTGCGAGCTTGTTCAAACAATGGCACGCAAGCAGAGAATGGAATCTTTTACGAAAAAGAAATGAAAGGTAGCAACCAATCGCCGCGCGCGTAGCGCAGCGTCAAAAGACGCGGAACGTGACGTTGGCGCGTAACTTTAGCGAGGTTGGGCAATTCACTTGCACAACCGAGAGCAAACGCTAATAGCGTTTGCAATGCAACAATGAGGAGACACACAAATGGACGAAATACAAATGCAGCAAATGCAGGCAATGCAACAAGCAGCAGGGCAAGTGCCCGAGCAACCCTCGCAAGGACAACCACAGGGCGAGCCGCCCCCACAACCACCGCAAGGCGATGAGCTCGAGAAGTTCACGAAAGACACGCTTTCTGAATTGGAAAAAGAGCTCGCAGAGACCGAGCAAAGCCTTGATGCGAATTATGCCAAAGAGTTTGCTAAGGGTATGAGCCAAGAAGATCTTGAGCTCATGAATAGCGACCCCGCGAAGTTTTTGCGCCTCTACGAGGAACGCAAGGCAGCCGACCTCAAAGAAAAGCTCGAGCCCAAACGGCAGAAAATCGGCGCATTTAAAGAGAATCTCGCAAAGGCTGAAGAATCGAGAATGCGCGCGAGTGTTGAGCAAGAGTTCAACGCCAAGCACAAGGACACAAAAGCTCCGCAAGTCATTGAATTTTTTCAAAATGATTTGTCAAAGCGCAAGCAAGAGGAGCTCGGCAAAAAATGGCAACAGAACAACACGTCCGAACTTGAGCAGCTCGAGGAAGTCTATGCGATGATGAAAAAGGGCGATAAGAACGTATTGCCCTTTGATGTGAGCAATGAGAAATATGGGCAGGCAGAGGGCGAGGGCGAACACAAGAGCGCATTTTTGAAACGATAAGGAGGTAACCATGCCATTTCCAGCAATGTATGACATAAACGACCCAAAAATCACGCAAACAATGGCAAAAGATGTCGATAAGGATTTTGAGGACAAAAGCTTTTGGACAACGATGAGCGGGAACGATAGTCGATACCCCATTTTTACGAAGCTTCAGGCAAACACAGGAGAGGTGAAGCGCAAGTTTTTGAACACGCTTCTAGGAGACGGTGTGCAAGGCAATACGGACTTTATCAAGAACCAGGACAAGCTCACATACCTTAGCATGAGCATTACGCAAAACATCTTCGCAAACAGCACGACAAGCGAAGATACGCGAATCGAGCAGCACATCAGGGGCAACTCGTTTCTGACAGACGCAGCAGGCGCGCTTTCGGATTGGAGACGCAGGGAGTTTGACCGCACCGTCTTTGCAAGCCTTAGCCACAATTGCACGAACATTGCGGCTTTTAGCAGGGCGAGCCCAACGGGGCTATATTCTATCACAAATGGACAGAGAACGCAGGATTTGTGCCAGCAGATTCAAGCAACGGACACATTCAATTTGCGCAGCCTCAATCAGGCTTTGCAACACGCGCGTTTGGGGATTGACCATTATGGAAACCCACACCCAAAAGTGCGCCCATATAGAATCAACACCAAGAATGTCGAGGGGCAGCCCATTACGCTTAACGTGTTGATTGCCATTTTGCACCCAATGCAGGTTGCGGCGCTTTACAACGACCCCGACTTTGTCGAAATCCAAGCGAGGGCAAACGAGCGCGGAATGGGTAATCCGCTTTTGAGCGGACAGATTGGCATGATAAACGGCTGCATTATCCTCGATGGCGGCGCGTGGGACGATGAGATTCGCGAGGCAGGAATCCTGACAAGCAAAGTGCTAGACATCGAAAAGGCAATCAACGAGCGCGAGAAAGTCGACAGAGGGGGAGTGATGCAGATGAGCGCGTATGCGGGAGACGCAAACGGCGAGACGGCATGCGGATTGTTGCTCGGAGGCACGAGCATGCTTTTGTGCAGCAATTTCAAGAGCCAGATTCGCATTGAGGATACGGACATGGGACGCAAGAAACGTGTTGGGATTGACGTCTTCTATGGCATGCGCAAGACGCATTACACGGGCTATACAGACGAGGAAAAGAAAAGCCTCTATCACGGCAAGGATTTTTCATGTATGGCGCTTGTGAGCGCGATTTAAGGAGAACACATGGCAAACGCAACAATCAGCGGAGTAACGGGGGGAATCGGAAACGGGATTCCACCCGTAGGGAACAACAACCCCAATCCCAATCCAAACCCACCGAATGTGGGCGCAATCAACACACGCGTGCTCGGATTGATGAATAAAATCGAGCGCAAAGTCTACCAAAGCACGGAATGTTTGAAAATGCGTATCACACCCGAACATGGCAGCAATGCTATCGGTAGCGCTGTGGGCGCTTTACAAAAGGGTAGCATTATCCACGCAATCGATGTGCTTGAGATTGAGGCATTCGATTCGCCTTTCACACTCGGAGATGAGCAAGGAGACGAGGAATTTTTCTTAGGCGCGGGCGAGACATCATGCAAAGAACCGATGATTTTAAACGAGCGCAAGAATTTTTGCGTGTATTTCAATGCCAAGCCTACAAGCGGGCTATCAGAAATCATCGTGCTATTCAGCAATCCAACAACGCACAATCAGGATTTCTAGGAGTGGCAAGAGTGGATAGAAAAAAGCTCCCCTACAATGTGTAGGGGAAGCGAGGTGTGCAAACAAAAACACCTTTAGAGCCATTGTTTAATGGCTAAAGCAATCTTTAAGACAAGATATGCTATAACTAAAAGTTGTGTAATTGTTTTCATATTGCATCACCCCCTTTCACAAGGAGGATTTGCAAACCACCTCACAAGGAGCGCCAACTCCTTGTGGGAGATTCGCACCTTGCAAGAATATTCTACCCAAACAATCCTAAAAATCCTTTGTAACACACACAAAGGACAAACATGGACACCAAAAAACCAACCAAAAAACCGACAAAAGCAGAAACAGAATCGTTGTTGCCCTCTTCTGAAGAATCGAGTGGGACCAACGAAGCAAACACACAATCGCAATTGCCAGAGGAAGCAAGCACAAACGAGGCAGAATCAACGGACACGCAATCAACGGACACGCCCGAAGCAGATGTGCAAGAAACAGCAAGCGGGGAAGCGCAAGATGTGCCCTCTTCTGAAGAATCGAGTGGGACCAACGAAGCAAACACACAATCGCAATT
>CAMWUR010000066.1 GCA_947177485.1 uncultured Helicobacter sp. | reverse complement strand
TTCAGCCTAAAGGCTTCAGAATGACAAATCATGAGATTTGTTTTGAGATTCTCAAGGCTTCAGAATGACAAATCATGAGATTTTGTTTTGAGATTCTCAATGTGGTTGTTTTATAAGGGGGACAAGGGGCGCTACTTGCCAAAGCAAACAACAACATATTTGCGTTTCTTATGATAGTTTATCCCCTTATCTCCCTTATAATCCCCCAAACCCCTGCACGCTTTTACAATGTGCGCTACGCTGGTATTATGTCAATTGTCCACAGCGCTGCGTCTATGTGATGCCTTTCGGCTCGAACATAGCCGTTGTGCGCTGTGGTTGGGCTTATTAGAATCGGTGAGTAATGGCAAAACGTCATTGCGAGCGAGCGTGGCAATCAACGATTCTGGGTTGCCCGATGTCGTTGGTTGCTTCGGCTATTGCCTCGCAATGACGGATAGAGAATCTTTGCATGGACTTGTCATCAAAAAGTGATAACTCTTTTTGGCTAGAATGGCAATGTGGATTTTGGGATTCTGAAATAAGCAAAAAATTATGGACAATGAGCAGAATCGATTCACAAGTATTTAAGAAAAATGAAAATTGTTTTTGATATAATGCGCTATTCAAAATTAAAAAAGGAGATAGCTTTATGAAAAAGCTTTTGGTTTTTACAGCGCTTTGCGGCGCTTGGGTCTTTGCCGCAGATGAAGAAAGCAGCGCACTCGAGAAGGCATTCAAAGAAGGTAGCGCAAGCGGACATATCGGCTTGTATGGGCAATATAAAAAGCTTGGCAAGAATGTGATAAACACAAACACAAAGGGGCAAACAAGCAATAAATCAGGCTATATCGCCCCAAGCGCCTCGTTTGTGTACTCCACAGCGCCGTTGCATGGAATCTCGTTTGCTGCTGGGGCGTGGGCAACAGATTCGATTTACGAGAAACTCGATGGCGATTATAACGGTGCTTATGGCAATGCCGAAGGGATTGTCGAATCCAATGTGATGTTGCATGTGATGCGCGCAAAGGTCGAGCACGAAGGGCTTGGCTTTGTGTCGTATGGGCGGCAAGAGGTTGATTTGGAATGGGCTGTGGGCTATATTCAAGGGCTTGTGGCAAATGTTACGCCGATTGCAAATTTGAGCATTACGGCGTTTTGGGCACAAAAATATGCGCAGGTCGAGTTTGATGAGATTTCATCTCAATTTTTGAACATGAACGATAATAAAGGCATTCAAGGGCTTGATATTTCCTATACAATTGCTAATATTCTTACAATTAATCCTTATTATTATTATGCTGATTCATTGTTGCAGATTCCGGGCATTAAACTCACGGCTGATGTGAGCGCAGGAATTGTACAATCAACAACAATGTTGCATTATGCAAAGAGTATTGTCGACAAAAGCGTTACAAATGGCACATACAAGGGCAGTGTGCTTGGGCTCACAGGCGCAGACCTTGCAGGGCAAGAGGACGGGCAATGGATTCAGATTGAAGAAACAATCGCATTTCCGGCGATTGGATTCCATATCGGCGCGGGCTATATCAAAACCGATAAAGACGGCGGCGGCGGGTTGCTTGGTACATTTGATGACCACCAACCGCTTGAAGAGGGCAACCATACTTTTGACCCCAATGCTTCCCAAGTCTATGTATTTGTGGGCTATGAACTCGGAATCTTCAATGCGGGCGTCATGTATGGCAACACAAACTATGACGCAACAAGCGCGATTACAGGAGCGATTGAAGGCTTTAAGGAGAATGAAATCGATGTGAGTTTAGGCGTGATGTTGCCATACAACTTAGACGTTGAGCTCATCTATGCCTATGTTGACGATAATTTCAAGGAACTTGATGATGCAAAACCCGGTAGCTACAATCTCCTCAAAGGGCTTGTGCGTTGGAGATTCTAAAAACATCATAACTTTTTTGTGTGCAATGGGGCGAGTTTGCGCATCTGTTGTGCTAGCTTTATGTGTGTTTCAGGTTTCGTTTGTTATGATTTATGGTACTTGTAAACATCGAATGTAGCTGGAGGTGGTTTATGCTGCGACAAACACGAGGAGATGCAGAAGTTCCAAAAATCATCGATTTTGAGACGGCAATCCTCAATCCAAGTGCGGATTTTGGCGGATTGTTCGCCCCAGAACGCTTGCCTGTGCTCAATACCATCGAAATGCGCAAATTGCAAAAGTTGTCCTATATCGACTTCACAAAAGAGATTTTTTCATTCTTAGAAATCGAACTCGATTCAGCCATTTTGGAGAATGCGCTTTCGACCTATCGCCGCTTTGATAATCCCAACGAGCCTGTGGCTTTGCACAAAGTCCATGATTCTCTCTATATCCAGGAGCTTTTTCACGGACCCACGCGTGCGTTTAAGGACATGGCGCTCCAACCTTTCGGGGCGATTTTGTGTGCGCTTGCTAAAAAGCGCAATGAACGTTATTTGATTCTTGTTGCAACGAGTGGCGACACAGGACCTGCTACACTCCAAGCGTTCCAAAACGATGACAATGTTTGTGTCGTGTGCCTTTATCCCAAAAATGGAACGAGCGATGTGCAACGTCGCCAGATGACGACTATCAATGCGCGCAATGTTCGCGTTCTTGGAATCGATGGCAATTTTGATGATGCGCAAAGCGCGCTGAAGAGTTTGCTTGCCGATGATGGATTCAAACAAGCGCTTGATTTGAGGAGATTCCGACTCTCGGCGGCAAATTCTGTCAATTTTGGGCGGATTATCTTTCAGATTGTCTATCATGCCTACACATCGCTATGCTTCCCTGAACGTGGCGTCGACATCATCGTCCCAAGCGGCAATTTTGGCAATGCGCTCGGTGCATTCTATGCAAAGCTGATTGGATTTGATATTGGCAAGATTATCATCGCGAGCAACGCGAATAATGTTTTAACAGATTGGATTACACGTGGCGTGTATGACATCAAAGAGCGCACACTCAAACAGACGCAATCCCCTGCTATGGATATTCTCAAAAGCTCAAATGTCGAGCGCATTCTTTACGCGCTTTTTGGTGCAAGCCGCACGCGCGAGTTGCTCGAATCGCTTGATAGCAAGAAAATCTATGCCCTAAGCGCAAAAGAGTTTATGGAAATCCAAAATTATTTTGATGCGACATTCTGTACTGATGAAGAATGCCGCTTATTCATCTCGCGCTATGCGAAGCTCGGGCATCTTGTCGACCCCCACACTGCCACAGCGCTCAAGGCATACGAGCAGTTTAATATCCTAAGCAATCGTATCAAGGTTGTTGTCTCGACAGCGGAATGGACGAAATTTGCTCCCACTGTTGCACAGGCTCTTGGCAAGGGCAAGCTAGATGACAAAGAGGCTCTTGCCTTTGTAGCAAAAACATTCAATGCGCCGATTGTCCCGAGTATCGAATCTCTCTTTGACAAAGAGGAGATTCACGACAAAACACTTGCACCAAGCCAAATTAAGGGGGATATTTTGGATTGGATTGCGACACTTTGAGCGGTTTTATGCTATAATCAATTAAAAAAGGAAGAAAGAATGCGTAGAACACCATTGCTTCTAACAACAGCTTTGGCACTCAATATGACGTTTGCCGCCGACCCGACATTGCAAAGCTTGCAGAATCAAATCAATGATTTGCAACAGCGGCTCGATGAAGCAGAAGAACGGGCTGATGAGATTGAGTTTGAGGCAACTTTGAGCAAAGTCAAGTTTGGATTAGAGTTTTCTAATAGTATCTCAAATTTCAATATTTCTAATGGAAATGGAACGACTAACCATAATAATGGCAAGTTCGCAACAGAATTGCATCTTAATATGAACGCACAAATCAATGACAGGACAAAATTTTCTGGGCGCTTGTCTGTGATGCGTGGTTGGGGCGATATGGGTTGGTCAAAATTGCCTATGGAAATTTCCACAGGGCGCACAGCAGATGGCGGACCCATTGTCTTTTTGGAACGTGCCTATGTCGATTATATGATTCTCAATGGATTGCACGCAACAATCGGGAGGCAGCCCGCAACCGATGGACCGGGAAGCAACTTGCGCAACAATTCGGGGCGGCTGTCCACCTATCCCGCATTGCTCGTCAATCTCTTGGGAGATGCGCTCATCTTTACCTATGCACCCACCTATTTTGATGTTTCGCAGCTCACATTCCGCGCAGGGTATTCGAAATTCTATCAATGGGTTGAGGGGAGTGGGTCAAGCGAACATTTCACAGGCACGCAAAAAGACAGCGATGGCGATTTGATGTTTGTTGAGGTTGAGGGCAAGCTGCCTCTCGGCGCATTTGGCGACAATCTTGCGATTCTAAGCTATATCCAAACAATCAATTATAGCGCCCCAATCAATACGCCAACACTCTCGCTTGGACCCGTAAATATGGGCGATATTCAGGTGGTGAATCTGCATTTTGAAAACAACAAAATGCTTGGGCTTCCGTTCTCATGGTTTGTGAGTGGAAGCTATTTCAATGCCAAAGCGGACAATGGCGATGATGCGGCGCGCAAAGTTGCAAGCGCAAATGGAATCAGCATCGAAACCCGCGCACAGCTTGATAGCATGGTGGCACAAAGTGGTGGCAATGCGTCTTTGCAACAGCTCCAAGCAGCTGCAGATAGGCTCAAGCTCAACAACGAAAGCGCATTTGCAATCCATGCGGGTGCACGTGTTGATTTGCCGCTTGATTTTAAGATTGGCTACGAATATTTTCATGGCAGCCGCTATTGGTATGCGTTTAGCCGCCCAAGCATTCATGACCCGCTTGATTTTCGTAACACACGAGGTGATGTGCATGACATCTATCTGATTTATCAGCTTGATTTCAATCAATTCTTGCGCGCAAGCTATACGAATATCCACAACAAATATTCTAACAATGGGCTTGCTTTTGGTGGGGCAGACCCTGTAGACCGTACGGCTGAAATCTTTATGCTGATGTATAATCTTAAATTCTAAGGACGTTAGAATGATACGAAAGATTTTATTATCTTTTGCGTTGGTATGTTTTATGGGAACTTCATTTGTCTATGCAGAAGATTGTAGCACGTTGATTAGTAAATACAAAGCCCCAGACCCGAGCAAAAAAACGATGGCGCAGCTCAAGCGGTGGGTGTCGCGCAAGCTCGAGAACAATGCCGATGCGAGTATGCTCGAAACATGCTTGGTTGCGCAAGCAGCCGATAACCCCAATAAAGACCAAGTTGCCGGGAAATAATGGTTGTGGGCAATGGCACAAGGGCAGATTCAAGACATCGTGTTGCGCCTTTGCGCTCAAGCCATTAAAGAGGCAGAGCCTTATATTCTCGATTATTCCGAAACAAGCATCGCTGTTTTGGACAAAGTGTTGCACCGCCACCAAAAAGAATTACAAGCCCACGCACACAAAGACGAGGAGACTTGGCAGCTCACATCGATGTATGGTGCGTATATCGGCACGATGTTACTATCAAATGGGCTATCGCAATGTGGCTATGCTTGGAAACTGACAAAAGAAAATCTGCTTGTTTTGCAAAGCGATGCGCGTTCTCTCTCACCTCTTGCAAAAGTTTATCATTGTCTGTGCAATGCGGAAAAGATAGAGGCATTCTATCATGGTGCGCTTGCCCTCGCACGCGAAGAGGGCACAAAACAAGGGCGATTATAGCCCCTGCGCTTGAGCAATCTGTTGTTGGAGTGTCATCATCTCGGCAATGCGCACGCTACGTTCAACCGAGAGATAGCGCATCATCGCTTCACGAATGTTTGCCTTGTCGGCTTCGCTTTTGCCATTGTTTGTGTTTGCATTGGTGGCGTCTGCTGATTGTGCGGCAGATTCTGCTCGCGCTGCAACTTCGGCGCGCGCCATGTCTGCTACGCTTGCGGCAAGCCCTGCTCCTGTTGTGCTGCCCACATTGTTTTGCCCAACAAGCACGCTTTTCATCGAATTTGTCGAGCCAGTCGAGAGGTTCTTAATCTGTTGGTCGAGCCTTGCTAGCTCGGCTTCTGTGCTTTGCAATCGGCTTTTGAGCGCATTGAGCGTTTTTTCGCTCAATGCTGTTGTAGCGTTTGCGAGCTCACCACTTGCATTGAGTTTGTCAAGCTCGTCTTGAGAGGTGGTGGCTTGGGCTGTGTTGGGGTTTGTGGCGCTATTGCCTTGTTCCGCAAGTTTTTCGGAATCTTTGTCTTTATTCGACTCCATTTTGCTATAATTTGCAAGTCTTTCGTAAGGATTACTCGTGTTCATCAAATTGAGCTGTGTCATGGGTTACTCCTTTTGCGTTCTTGATAGCAAGAAAGCAATAACTGTTCCATGTTGTATGTTAAGTCCCCAAAGGTTATCATATAGTAAAAGAGAAAGGATAGGGAATGTTGCAGATTCCGATGTTGCTCGACCTCCGCGAGGCGTATCAAGAGATTGCCCCAAAACTACAAGCCGCGCTGCAGACGCATTGTGGAGAATTCCCACAATGTTTTGAGATTGTCGCTGATGATTGGAACAGCGCCAACCACGTGCTTGCGCTGCCAACGTCGGGCTGCTCGCTCGCAGCGCTGTTGCGCTCCTCGCCCTTTGCGCCTAGTGTTGATTGTTTGCTGCCGAGCGATTGCGAGCTTTTGTGCCTCAACCAAATTTTACATCGCACACCCAATCCAAACGACCTTTTGCGCCCTCTTTGTGCGCATGGATTCACGTTTTTTTGTCTCATCGAGCTCAAAAAGTCGCTCAAGAATCCCTATCCAGCCCAAACAGCGGGCGTGTTTGGGTATGGTAGCGATGAGGGCAGTGTTTGTGAGCTGCTGCAAAGCTGCTATTGCGAGATTTGCGCTCGCTTTGAATCGCGCGGGGTTTTTTGTTTGCTTGCGAGGATATAATGCCGATTTTGCGTCATTGCGAGCGTCCGATAGGATGCGTGGTCATCGACAGGCAGAAAATCCCCCTTGTCATTCTGAACTCGCGTAAGCGCGTGAAGAATCTCAAAATATCAGAAATAAGAGAGATGTTTCGGCTTTGCCTCAACATAACAATGGAGGTGCGACTTTTGCACATCAATGTATGCGGTTAAAACCGCACCTCCGATTTTGCTTTTGTCATTGCGAGACTGCAAAGTAGCCAAAGCAATCAACGACTCTCGGTTGCCGCCCTCGCAATGACACATATTTGCCCAGTTGAGACAACCAAGTAACCATAAGCCAATATTCATGGAATTTTGGAATCTATTTACCATTGATTCAATAATATTTAAGCATAATATTGCTAGAATGCTTCCTATACCCTTAGTTGGCAAATTTATCACAAAGAAGAGATGATGAAGAAATCTCTAGTAACATTTACAATGTTCGCGTTGCTTGGAAGTTTTGCATTTGCTGCAGATTCAGAAGTCGATATACTTGCAGCAGTAAGCAATGGAGCAATCAGCGACAAAGACGCGATTGTTCTCAATGCCGCACAAAAGCAAGAGATAGTTGGGGGATATAGGTATTACTTGAATGGGACATTGAATGATTTTTCATGGCATGCAATCAAGAACTTCAGCTATTACAACTATCTTCACAATCAAGCAGTGAAAGAAGGACGACCCGTAACTGTGCGTCCTTATGGTAATGCGCTAACCAGGCCTTATGGTGGCATTTATTTGCGAAGATAATCACACTCCCCCCTATGGGGGGACAAGGAGTCCCAATGCCAATTGCAAACACCTATCAATTCTTGCAGCATGCTGCTTTTGCAGCAATGCACTTTTCGCCTTATGAACGTTCACAAAAAGACATTCAAAAAGAAGAACAACTTGATAACGCCTTGCTTGAGAATTTTGGTGGAGAAAAATTCCAATCTCTTGCCGATTTTAATCTTTTTAAAGTGAGCGATTCAAATCAATCAGCACCCAATACTACGACTGTATTGTTTGATGATATGATGAGTGGAACTCGTGTTGCTCTTGATTTAACCAATGATAATATCAAACGATTACAAGCCAAATTTGACCTAAAAGATTTTGCCAAACGTGCTGATGGCACAATACGTCTAAGCGGCAAAGCCGAAGCTTTTGTGAGTGGTTGGTTTGGCGATATTGCTTATCGGCAAAATTATCTTGGTGCAGACAAAGATAATAATGGCAAGATTGACACTCTTGAAGAATTTGTAAAAATTAAAAGCTTTACAGGTGGATTTTTTCTATATAATCCTAAGCAAAAGATAGCAACAGACCAAGAAGTAAGCAGCTATATTTCATGCGAGATGAGAGGCTTCGATGATAATGTGCTTGCATCAAAGTTTCATCAATTCATGCGTTCTGACAGAACCACTCTTGCAGATGCGCTCAACACAATCTTGCGCAAAGATTCAAACCTTGATGGCATTCTTATGTCTATTGGAGAATATGGGAGTCTTGAAGACCATATGGAATGGCGCGATGAAGCATTTAGTGTAACTTTTTACATAAGAGAAGCGAATGCGCTAAATGATGATGGCAGCTCTGGGTTTGACCCACGAGAAATTTTATTATCCGCTGTGGGAACGCTCATCAAACAACAAGAATTGCTTCAAAAACTCAAGGCAAAGGGGTTGGGCAATCTTACTAAAGAAGAAAAAGAGCTTTTGTCTGCAAGTTCGCTTTTTGCACAAAATGCAACGGGTGTTTTTAGCGATGAAGACATCGAAGCAATCCAAAAAGAGCTTGAAGACAAATCGTTGCAGAATCTTAGTGAGATTACGGGGATTCCAGCCGATGAATTGCGCGAGGCTATTGTCAATTTTGCCAAAACCTTAGAGGGCTTTAGCAGCTATAATACTAGAATTGATAAAGAGCTTTTCCCTGTGATTTATGAAATTCGTACGCATGTTCAAAGCACGACAACTTTTGATATGAAAGCCTAGCATTAGAGATTCTAAGCCGTACTCGCGTAAGCGAGTAAAGAATCTCAAAGGATTGGAAATAAGAGAGATGTTTCGGCTTTGCCTCAACATAACAATGGAGGTGCGACTTGAGTCGCACTCATTATTTGATGTGTGCGCTCGATTTCGCACCTCCGATTCTATCTAGTTTTCATATTAACTTGCGATTCCAAACTTTGCTTTTTTCTTCTTAAGGGGGACAGGGGTGCTACTTGCGAAGCGCTCCCCTATCCCCCTTAACCCCCCAACC
>CAMWUR010000065.1 GCA_947177485.1 uncultured Helicobacter sp. | reverse complement strand
CTTAGCTCTTTCTCTTTTGCTTCGAGTGTGGCAATCTCTTTGCCTGTTGTGCTCTGCTCAATGCTCTTAAGCTTTGCGTGTGCGCTCTTGAGCTCTTCTTCTCTTTGGGCAATTCGTGCCTCAATGCTTGTCGCGCTGCTTTGCTCGATGAGCTTTTGGGCATAATGCGTGAGATTCTTGGGTGGCTCGCTTTGCTTGAGCAACACAATCTCGTTTCCATTATCCGAGATAGCACTTAGGGTATAGATTCCTCGTGGTGATTTTTCCAAAAAGACATCATAATTATCGAGCCTAAAGAGGGGCTCTTTATTGTCGGGGACAATCTCGAGATTGCGCAATGATTCTTTTTCGTCTTCGCTCAATTTGCGGATTTTTCGTTGTTTTGCAATGTCTAAATCGTCTTTGAGATTCGTAATTTCTTGGGGTAAAATCTTGATGTCTTTTGTGCAATTCTGTCTCTCTATCTCTTGGAATGCGTCAGCACTCTTGAGCGCGTTGAGCTGGTATTGCACATTCTGCAATTCCTTGTTCAAGCTCGCCTTTTCTAGCTCTCTTGTGTCGCCTGTTGCAAGCGCCTTGAGCTCTTCTAGCGTCAGAATCACATCATCGCTAAGGTCGTCTTTTTGCGCATGCCCGCTTCTAAAGTTCTTAATGCTTGTTGCCTTTTGTTCGAGCTTGCTATAATACACAGCATCGCAACTATTCTCGGTTACATAGCTAAAAATCTTGATTTTAAAATCCGCATATTTTTCGGCGAGCAGATTCCCCTGCCGAATCGCCCTCCCGTTTCGTTGTTCCATATCGGCAGGATTCCATGCCGCGTCAATGTGATGTAGCCCCACAATACGTTCTTGCACATTCATTCCCGCGCCCATCTTTTTCGTGCTGCCAAAGAGAAATCGAATCTTGCCCGCATTCACATCAGCAAAGAGTTTTGCCTTTTGCGCGTCTGTCGTGTAGTCGTGGATAAATGCAATCTGCTCTTTTGGAATCCCTGCCTTTATCAATTTATCGCGCAAATCCTCATAAACGCTAAAATCACCATAAACGGCATTGCGCATTTCATCGATGTTATCATAATGATGTTTCTTTGCCATTTCCTCGAGCTTTTGTGCGAGGGCTTCTTCGGTTTTCTCGTCTTTTGCATGGTAATATTCCTCAAACACATTACGGATTTCATCGCGGATTCCTCGCTTTGGCTTTGGTGTGCTTCTATCAATAAACACAAGCTGCGTTCCCAAGTCTTTGTTGCTCTCTTTGTAGAGTTTGAGCATTTCGCTTGTGGCGCGGTTGATTTTGCTTTCGCTAAAATCCTCGGCGGCTTTGTCGATTATCCGATAATCAAGCGCGGCATTGATTCCGTCAGTCGTGATGTTTAAGAAATTATCATTTTCAAATCCTTCGATTGTTTCATCTTTGCTAAGCGCCTCGTAACGTTTGAGCAAATGCTGCATATAATCCTTTTGTTGCGGGCTGCTTTGGCATTGAATGCTCACTTGCTCGACTTGAGGGCGCTTGATATGCGTTTGGGACACATCGACATAATGCGCAAACTGCCGATAAAGCGTGCTAAGCTCGCTAGTGTTTTTGAAGCTGCGCAAGCGCATGATGTCTTTGTATGTCCCCACAGGCGTGCGCTCAAGCTCGCTGCTCACCTGCCCAAAGAGATTGACCCAGCTATCAAACGAGGCGATTTTATTGTCTTTCAGAAATTGCGGCGCAAGGAATCGCTGCCATGTATAAACCTCGCTCACGCTATTGACAAGCGGCGTGCCCGTTGCAAACACGATTCTCTGCTCGAGCTCTTGCATGCTCTTGACTTTGTGCAAGAGGTTGAGCGCCTTTTGGCTGCCAACCGTATTGCCCATTCCTCGAATATTGCGATTAGCACTTAGGAATCCAAGATTCTTATATGCATGCGCCTCATCGACAAACAGCGAATCAAAGCCGAGTTCCTCAAATGTAATGCTGTCCTCTTTTGTGGCTTTTGTGTCGAGTAGCTTGTCGTATTTTTGCTGCAAGGCGATTTTCTTTTTCGCAATGCTTTTTTCAAGCCTCTCTTGTTCTCTTTTTGTGAGTGGGTCTTTGCTTCTTTGTCGCCTGATTTCTTTCTCAAACTGCTCGAGCTCTTGGATTTCTTCATAGACATATTGCGCAGCTTTTTTGTTTGAAAGATGAATGCTATCAAACGTACTATGCGGCATAATCACGGCGTCAAAGTCGTTGCCCCCGTTTGCCAACATCGCAAGCGTTCTCTTGCGCTCATTCTCGTTTGTTGGAATCGAAAGCACGCGCGAGGCGGGGTAGAGTTGTGTGAAGCTCTTTGCCCATTGTTCTACCAAATGATTAGGCACGACAAACAAAGGGTTTTTTGAGATTCCAAGCCGCTTCCATTCAGACGCAATGGCTATCATCTCATACGTCTTGCCCGCGCCAACAGAATGGTCGAGCAACACATTTTGCAAAGATGTTGCAAACGCAATGGCTGACTTTTGGTGCGGGTGGAGCTTGATGTCGGGATTTGCGCCATATAAAATAGGCTCGTCTTGAAAGTCGTTTGCGACAATGCGGCGGAACTTGTGATTATATGAATCGGCGATGTCTTTGGCATAATGCTTTTGCATATAGCTATAAAATGTTTCAAGCAATTTATCTTGCGCCATTTTGTTTGCCGCAAATTGTTCGGGGTAGCTTTGTTTCACGTCGCCAACCTGCTTGCTAAAGCGCAATGGCTTGTTTTTGAGCAACGATTCAAGCACGGCAGTGGCACTGTGTTCCATGTTCTTTGTAATCGCGCTATATGCCGTCTGGAATGTATGCGAACCGCTTTTATGGTCGATGATGAAACTATTTGTGGGCTTATAATATGTGGCTTTCACACCAAGAGAATCGAAGAATCCCAACATCGCCTCTTTGGGAATAAAATTGCTGCTTGGGTGATAATAAATCTCATGAATCTCCAAAGGCTCGGGCAATGCTGCTTCGAGTGTCTCAAGCGCTTTCTTTTGCTGGGGGTTGAGTTCTTTTAACTCCTTGAATGCGTCAATCCTTGCGCCCAAATCGCCGACAACAAATGCGTCTTTGGTGAAAAGATTGCCCTTTGCGTCCGCAAAAAGCTCGCCGCTTTCAAGCGCTTTTTGCACGGCGTATCTATCGCCCAAAAGCTCGTTGATATAATCCTCGCTAATCTTGCCCGCATAGCCCTTGCTGATTGCGATTGCGTCTTGAATATCCTTTGCCTTTGTCGGGATTTGATAGGGAAAAATCACGCGTGAATCAAGGATTTGATGTCTGCCGCGTGCGTCTAAATCTGCAACAGAACTAAAGCTAGGGTCCTCCGCAAAGACTTTTTTGAGCAACGTATTTTCGGAGACTTTGCCAAACTTTTGGACAAAAGAATCGTAATTGTCATTCAATGTTTGGCGCAAGGATTGCAAGGATTCTTCGCTTGTTGAATCCAGCGCCTCGCTGCTACGCAAGGCAAGAAGCGAATCGCGCAACGTTAGATAATCTCTTGCCATACTCTCTGCCTTTTTCGCCTCGTTTGTGCGCCGCGTTTGTGCCGATTTGTTGAGTGTTTCAAACGGCGCGCCGTTGCCTCGCACTCTTTGCAAGAAATCAACGGGGATTGGTTCTGCGTTCTTTTGCGCCTGCATGATTGTGTCATTTAGCACAAAGAATGTATGCGGCGTAAAACCAGACGCAACTGCCTCTTGCACATCATTTTGACGCGCGATAATGCAATCGCTTTCGTTCTCGCGCTTCGCAAGAATCGCGCCGAGTTTCTCATGCAATGCGTCCTCGATGTCCTCGCCTTGCTTGACAATCCAACGTTGCCCGTATTGCGTGCTCCCAACAACGAGTTCGCCCAAGATGTGTTCGGGATTCTCGTGGTAATAATTGTTGAGCGTGAGCTCGGAATCCTCTTTGTAGGTCTTTGCGCCTCGCCAATATGTGCTATTTTGCTTCCCGCTGCGCTTCTGAAACACGACAATATCTGTCGCAATGTCTGTGCCGCTGAATGTCTTGCTTGGCAGCCGCACTGCGCCAAGAAGCTCGGCTTTGTCGGCAATGGCTGTGCGCACATCACGGCTTGCCGCATTGTCCAAAAACGCATTGCTAACGACTTGCACAATGATTCCATTCTCTTTGGCGCTATCAACGGATTTGAGGATAAAATCTTTCAGATGTTCGCCATAAGGAGGGTTGCCGATGACCAAGTCAAATCCCACATCGCCCTTATAATCATAAAAGCTTTTTGCCTGCACATCGACATCGGGGCTTAGCTGTTTGCCAATCGCTGCGGCTATGGGGTCGATTTCGATACCAACCTTTTGGGTGCGATGTGAAAGGGCGGCGGGCATTGAGGTAAAGAAATTACCAATGCCCATTGAGGGCTCGAGCACGCGCCCTCTCACAAAGCCCAAATGTTCCCAGATAGCCGATATGACAGAATGCGGCGTGTAGTAGCTATTGTCGGCATTTGCGGCAATTTGGCTGTATAGAATGTCTGCCCGATGATGCGCATCATAGATTCCCTTTCCCAACAACGCGCGTTGAATCAACGCGTCATTCTCGGCAATGGGCAGCAAGAGTTGGCGCAGATTCTTGACATCTTGAACCATAAGCCCCCCAAAGCCGCTATACCTAGCGAGGCTCTGCTGACGTTCCGCATTCAAAGGCGCGCCCCCTGCAAGCTCACCAAGCGTGCGCAAGGCTTCGAGGTTATCAGCCAAACGTTGCTTCCCACTCCGCAAAGCAAGTGCCTCGCCAAAGTCTTGCGAGACAAAGAAGCTCGAGGGGGATTGCAAATCGACATCGTTTGTCGTTTGTGGTTCTTGGTTGGCTGCCGCTCGCTCACCAACCGAAGTGTCGGCATTCTTTGGAGGTGCGACTTCAGTCGCACTGATATGATGTGCGCTCGATTCCGCGCCCACATTCTCCCCCTCCCTTGCGGAGGGGGCTTGGGGGGTGGGTGCATTGTCATGTTGAACATCTCCATTTTCTAATGTGTTTTTAATGTTTGGTGGGGTAGAATTGTCTTGAGGAGTTGCAGCGAGAGTCTCCGCTGTGTGATTGGAAGCAGAGTTGCTACCTTGCTTCTCCTTCTCAAATGCAGTAACAACCCATGCATGGTCAGAATGTATTTTTTCTCCGTTAACATTCCAGCCCTGATTAATTCCTACACGGTATCCATTATAAGAAATATTGTAACCATTGTGCGTTTTAGCGATTGTTCCTTTTTGAATTGCTTCATTTAACAATTCAAGATTCATATTAGGGTGCTTATCTAAGATATGCGCAAGTCCATATCCTTTGTGCTTATTTGCGTCTGTAACCTCGCCCCACGTTATCGTAATATCCCCCAAATCCTCGCGATAGAATGCGCCACTCACTTGCCCTTGTTTTTCTTGCATGACTTTTTGGATTGCGCTCGTTCCGCTATGGTAAAACTCGGCATAGTTTGTGCCAAATTCTGTAATGGGCTCAATCTTTAAAAGCTTCTCGAGTTTGTGCCGTTCCGATGTTAATTTGATAGCCCCTTTCTTTTCTCCAAAGTGTTGCGAATCTTCTAAAATATCGCGCGACAACAACCATGCGTCAATGGCACTCTTGGAATCAAGGTTTGGAAATCGCGTTGCAATTGTGTTGGAGATACCCTCTAACATCTCTTGACTAGAAAGATTTGGAAATCTCTCTTTAAAATCCTCTGCTATTTCTTGTAGCCTTTGCGATTCTTTTGCAACAACATCTGCTTCCTTTTTCCCCGCTGTTTCTATCCCCTCGCTTTCTTGCAAAAACTTGCTAAAAAGCTCAATGTTCTTGCCTGCTTCCTCATTTGTCGTTGTTGCGTTGCCGTTTGCGTCAATGCTTGTTTTTGTAATTGTGTCTTTGTTTTTGGCGAGGATTGTGCGTGTGTTGTCTTTGTTGAACGTGTCTATCAACAGCACGTCGCCGTTGTATGCCTGCATTAAATGTGTGATTTGATTCTCGTTATGAAATATCCACGTTTTTGCGGGTGGAATCTCGTTGCTCGCATAATGCTCTATCATCAATGTGTCTTGCTTTTTGAGCGCGACTTTATGCACGATTCCTTGCACATCGGCATACCAACTCCCCACATCGGCGCGCTCAAAGCTCACCAAGCTTGGGTCAATCTCTTTGGCATATTCCACAACCGAATGCTTTCCGCGAGGCACAATCCACCATTTCTTGTTGATGTCGCCCGTAAATCCCTCTCTCATTTGCTGCATAAATGACGTGTCTGTTCCAAAGAACATCTCGGCATTTTTCGATAACGTTTCGATTGGATTTTCTGGCTTTGCCTTGCCCTCGATAATACTTAGCGCGCCGTCATAATTGAGATAATATCCCTGCTTTGCGAGAATCTCTTTGGCGATATTCTGCTCGCTTTGTGTGCCATACATCTTTGTTTGCATAGCAAACTGCAACGCGTTTCTGCCGTCCTCTGTGCTAAGGAGCTCGTTTCTAAACGCGAGCTGCTCGAGCTGTTGTTCTGTTCGTTCTCTTTGCTCTTTGTAAGCAAGATATTCTTTCTCACGTGTGAGAATCTTCTTAATATCAAGCGCGATTGCGTCCTCGCCATTTTCTAAATCAATGCGGTTAATGCGCAACAAATTATCCCACAAAGTCGTGGCATATTCCTCGCCAAACAAATTCTCATTGCTATGTTCTTGCTTCTCGCCGATTTCTTTCAAGAATGCATACAGATTTCCGCTCGGATTTTCACGTTTGCTAAAACGTGCGAGCGCAAGCGCGATTAAATCAGCCTTGAATTGCTCAAATGGGCTCACTCCATTGACTTTTTCCAAATCGTAAATGTTTTTAAAATCAATATTCAGACTTTCAACGTTGCTTTGAATGAATCTATCGCGCCTTTGTTTATCAAACTTACGCGCCTCTGCAATCAAACGCAGCGAGCCTGCAAGATATTTTGAAATATCGATGTTTTTAGCATTTGGCGAGATTGCATTGAGCAAAAGCGCGCCCGCATTGTCGTTTAGCATTTGCTGAATGATTTCCGCAACATCGGGCATTTCACGTTGCAACAATCGTTTGCGCGCGATAAAGTCGGGGCAGAGTGAAAGCAGCAACGCGTGGTTTGTCGCCTCTTTCTCGAGCGGGTCGTTCATCGCCGCTGCCACGAGCGCGCGCATTTCGTTCACATTTGCCGCGTCTTTGAACGCGGGCTGCACGGGGCTTGTGGCATTAATCAACGCATTAATCGAATCGGAATACTTGCCGACAATCACGAGGCTACGTTCGCTGTCTGTATGCACGCGCGAGGTGTTGCTCGCTTTGGCAAGCGCGATTCGTTCGTGCAAGGCAATCGAGGGGTCGAGCACACGTACGAGAAATTGCCCACGCTCGAGCTCGACACCGTATTTTAAAAAGGCTTCTTTGGCATAAACTTCCCACGTTGGCTCATTAAAACCAAGCATTGCCTCAAGGCGATGATTGCCGATAATCGCGCGCCCCTTGTTATCGACAACGGGCAGCCCGTCAAATCCCCCCTCGCGTGTGAATATCAGCTTGGGGTCGAAGTTTTCGCGGATATTGATAACGACTTTTGGATGGTCGATTTCGCGGAATTGATAGTTTTCTCCATATTTAAAACTCGTAAAGAGTTTGTTAGAATCAACAATTTGATAGCTCGCGGGGTAGCCCTTGTCTTTGTCGCTAAAAACCATTGTTTCGGCATTCTCAATGCGCGTTCCTAAATCCTCTGTGGGTAAAATATCCTCGCCCACATCATCGCCGCTTGTCTTTAAGACATTCTCTTTTTCTCGTGCGAGTTTCTCTTTTTTGAGTTCGTGTGCCTTTTTCTCCGCGATTTCTTTGTATTTTTGAATCTCCTTTTCTCTCTCCTCCCACACTTTAATCATCAGCTTCGAGGTCTCTAAAAGCGCGTGTTTGTCGTAAGGCAATAGCTTTGGATTTTTGCTCTCCTCTGCCAATATCTCGCCAATCTCTTTAAAGCTGCGTTTGCGTTCCATCGCCTTTTGCAAACAAAAGCGATAGCCCGCTTCTTCGCTAAAGCGCGCATACAAACTATTAAAGACTTTGCTTGCGACTTTGAATAGCAAAGGCTGCATGCCCCAATATTTAAACTCTTCGGACGCAGTGTCTCTAGCAGCAAATCGCAAAATCTCCGTATCATGTTTAAATTGTGTTGCGAGTTCATCAAGGATTTGATAGGCTTGCTTGCCCTTGTCTGTGATGAATAAATCGGGGTTAATCGATTTTAAATCATTGTAGATACTCATATTATCCACAACAAAATCTTTGCCAATCTTTTTCTCTGCCCTTTGCACGATTCCATTGAGCACAATGAGTTCGACATTCTCGCGCCCCTTGCCAAGCGTTTGCAAGAATGATTCAAGCTCGCTTTCGCTCATTTCTTTTGTGCCAATCGCATAGCTCGTGCGCTTTTGTGGTTCTTTTGCAAAGCCTTTTAGCACATCATCATGAGTCACATTTGCTTGCGCCGCTTTTACGAAATTGTCGAGGTTTTGATGTTGGCGAAACGATTGCGTCATCTCATCGAATCCAATGCGGCTCTTTTGAAACGCAAAGTTACGATATTCAGCCTTGAGCGCCGCACGTTGTTTGATAAGATTCTCACCGATTTCAGGCATATTTTTAAATGTGCTTTTAATCGCCTCATCGATTGTGTTTGCAATATGATTGCGCACATGATTTAGAATCTTCGTTGCGCTATAATGCTTATAATTCTCAACCAAAGCCTGCCCAACAAATTTTTCAATCTCGATTAAATCCTTAACATTCCCCGCGTTGCGCATTAAACCAAAAATATCATCAAGCGTGCTATGCAAACGTGAATCAGTCGCGCTAATCGTGCGTGCAACATCGCGTTCGACTTTCTCGATAAAGCTTTCGGGGATTGCGCCCGTGATATGCACATGTTCTTTCAGAGTGTCCTCGAGCGCATTAAAGCGGCTTTTTAAGTCTTGCGTGATGTCGGCAATATCCCTTTCAAGTTGCGCGACACGATTGGTGTCGCCACTTAGAAGAGAATCAAAGAGGGCTTGTGCCTTTTTGTTCGTATCAAACACACGATTGGTGATTGTATCGTTCATCACCGAGCCAAGACGTTTTGCCGTTGGGCTCACGCTTTGTGCTTGCAAGCCCGCTTCGAGACGATTTAGGAGTTCCTCATTGGCGACTTTGCCATGCAAAACTCTATCGAAGAATCCCTGCTGCACATTGTCGATTGTGAAGTATTTTTGTTGCGATTCCATAATCGAATCGACTTCGGCGTTGTCAAACAAGTTATGCTTTTCGCCATATTTAACTGCCTTCCCCTCCGCTGTTGGGATTGCGCGCCAAGCGGCTTTTGCACTCCAAATTGCCCCTCCGATTGC
>CAMWUR010000064.1 GCA_947177485.1 uncultured Helicobacter sp. | reverse complement strand
TCTAAAAGTGGTTATTTTCTAAGGGGGACAAGGGGGCTACTTGCCAAAGCAAACATGAAATTGTTTGTGTATTCACTGATAGCTTCGCCCTTATCCCCCTAACACCCCCCAAACCCCTGCACATTTCTTGAGGCAATAGCCGAAGCAATCAACGTCGAATGTGCTCACAAAAAGAGCCCAAGCCCAAATCCAATGCGGCGCACACGGCGATTATAATCATACAGACTCTCGCCATAGCCCGTAAAAACTTGTGCATACCAATACAAATCATTGCTCATCGGATACGCATAATCAAGCAGAATCGAGCCTTTGCCACGATAGAGTGCGCTTAGGAGTGTTGCCGAAAAGATATGCTTGCCAAGCCTTTGCTCAATCATCAGCTCGCCATTGCCGAGATAATCAAGAATATCAGGGTTATCATCGCCTTGCGCGTCTTGTGGATTCTCTTTTGGGCGCTCTTTGAATCGCGCCCAAAGCTTGTAGCGCACGGTTGTCTGACGATATTTATAGCCCGCGACAAACACGATTCTATCCCAGCTGCGGGAATAATCAACGCCACCACCATTACTCTCATGCATATAGCCAATATTGAGATATTCGAGCGTGCCCGCATACCAATCGTTGAGATACAAAGATGCGTTGGTTTGGTAATTCAAAAACAGCTCGGGGCGATAGTTGTTCTCGCGAAATGGACGCGATTGTGCTGGATTGTAAAGCTGCCAAAAGGATTTTTGTGTATAAGCAAAATAGAGATTCAGCGGCAATGTGCCAATCTGACGAAACACGGGGGTTTTGAAGCTAAACTGAAACTTTGCTTCTAAATCTTTTTCGTTTTGTGGGCGAGTCGAGAGTGCGTAACTAAAGGGCAGTAGATACGTTGCCTCATGAATGGTCGTGCCTGTGGTATCGAGCGCCTTTTTGAAGAATTTGCGATAGAAATTGTCCTCTTCAGAATTGACACGGATACCGCGGTCAGCCGTTTGGTAATCCTCAAAATGTTTATCTTCATCTTTGAGTGCTTGTTCTAGCGCGATACTAGGAATCTGGCGCGGAATCTCGCCAACAAGAGGCTCGGCACGCGCACATAACAATACAACCGACAAGAAGATACAAAAGCGCATAGAATTTGATGAGTCGTTTTTTGGTATTATACCCAAAATTTTTGACATGCACTCAAGGAGAGGCGATGTGTGGAATTGTGGGCTATATTGGCGCAAATGAAAAAGTCGAACTCATGCTACAAATGCTCAAAGAGCTCGAATATCGCGGCTACGATTCTGCTGGAATCGCAATTCTCAAAAACGACACATTGTCCATTTTTCGCGCCACAGGCAAACTCACAAATCTTGCAAACACCCTCAAAGATTTCCGCTCAAGCGGCTTTGGGCTTGCAATTGGGCATACGCGCTGGGCAACACATGGCAAACCCACAGAAACCAATGCCCACCCCCACACGGCGACAATTTCGAGCGTGATTCATAATGGAATTATCGAAAATTATCAAGACATCAAACAAGAACTCGAACAAAAGGGAATCATGTTTCGCTCACAAACAGACACGGAAGTCATCGTGCATCTTTTCGAAGAGATTCTCAAGACCACAAACGACACTCTAAGCGCCTTTGAACAAACCATTGCGCGTCTCAAAGGCGCGTATGCAATCTTGCTGATTACAAAACAAAGCCCCGATAGAATCTATTATGCGAAACAAGGCTCGCCACTCATCATTGGCAAAGGCGAATCTGGAATCTACTTCGCCTCATCAGACGCTCCACTCATCGGGCTTGCACATCATGTCAGCTATCTTGAAGACGGGCAAAGCGGCTACATCGACTGCCACAATTTCGAGACATTGCCCAATATTTGCCCGCTGCACACAAATAAGCTCTATGCCCAAAAAGACGGGTTTCGCTATTTTATGGAAAAAGAAATCTATGAGCAGCACAAAGTGTTGCTCGAAACGATGATGGGGCGAATCGATGGCGATACAATCCTCTTTGACGAGCTCAAAGACTTTGTCCTGCCCCAATCAATTCTGCTTTGTGCATGTGGCACAAGCTACCATGCCGCCCTTGTTGCAAGCTATCTGTTTGAACGCATTGCAAAAATCAAATGTAATGTCGCAATCGCGAGTGAATGGCGCTATCGCGAGCCGATTATGGACACAAACGAGCTCTTTATTGCAATTAGTCAAAGCGGTGAAACAGCCGACACACTCGAGGCGCTCAAAATTGCAAAACGTCATGGAATGCGCAGTCTCGCTGTGTGCAATGTTGACAATAGCTCGATTGTGCGCGAAGCCACGTGGACGATTCTCACACGCGCAGGAATCGAGAAAGGCGTAGCAAGCACCAAAGCTTTTGCCACACAAGTCATGGTGCTTTGGATGTTCGCACTCTATTGCGCACAACATCAGCGCAAACTCTCGCCACAAGACATTCGACAACAATGCGCTGCAATGTTACGTTCTGTCGAAGCAACCAAAGTTGCACCCAAAATGCACGATAAGATTCGCCGCCTAAGCAAGCATTATCTACATGGGCATGGTTTCTTCTTTGTAGGACGCGACATCTTCTACCCTCTTGCGCTCGAGGGTGCACTCAAACTCAAAGAAATCAGCTACCTCCATGCCGAGGGCTACCCAAGCGGTGATATGAAACATGGTCCCATCGCGCTTGCTGACGATGGACTCTTTACCATTGCGCTCATGCCGCAACACATGCTATTTGACAAAACCAAAAGCAATATCGAAGAACTCGCGGCACGTGATGCAACGATTTGTGCCATTAGCCCTCTTGAAGTCGAAGTTGCTGATGATTGGATAATGTTAGGCAACCATGCAAGCTATATGGAAGAATTTTTCGAGACAATGGTGATTTTGCAGCTCCTTGCGCTTGAAATCTCGATTCGGCTAGGCAACGATGTTGATATGCCACGCAACCTCGCAAAAAGCGTAACGGTCGAATAAGACAGAATGTTGCATTTTAGCCGTGTGAGCACAAAATTTTTTATCGTTCTTGCCTTGTCGTGGTTTGCTCTCGCCGTGATTATGGCAGTGGTGATTAGCATTGGCGTGCGCAATCTCGGTGTAGCAAGCACAAAAGACGATGCACTGCTCATTGCGCGCCTGCTCGATGAGCAACTCAACACTGCTGATTTTGCGAAACATACATTCAAAAATATCGAGCATCCACTCCAAATTGCGCAAACGTACAACATCGAATCGATTGAACTTTTCAACAAAAATGATTTACTCAATAATCCGTATGCGCAAAAGGCGCTGACACAAAAGCGCGATGTTGTTGAGATTGTCGAACACCTCGATGGATTCTTAGTACGTATCCATGTGCCACATCTCGATAAAAATGGCGATGTGGAGGGCATTATGTCGGTTACTGTCAATGCGATTGCCTTTCGCCAAAAATACATGCAGATTGTCTTGTGGATGTTTGTCCTTATTCTCATCTTTATTGCGCTCGAGATTCTCATTTTGCGCAAAATCTTTGCACCTTATATCGCCTTCTATGAAGACTTATGTGAGAATATCCTCGAAACTGACAAGGGCAATTTCAAAAAACAGCTGCACACGAAGTTGCGCGATGAAGTCGCCGATATTGCCCTGCTCATCAACACAACAAATGCAAAAATCGATGCGATTATTTGCAATATCGAAAGCAGGATTCCAAGCCTCATGCACTACCAAAAAGAACGTTATCATAGCAATCCGCTCGTGCGAATCCATGAAGTCATCAATGAGCTTGTTGATGTGTATCAATTCAAACATCTCATCGAAGCATCTTCGATTCGATTTGTACAACAAGCTTTCATGCAGCTTTTCTCACGCATTGGGTTGCCGCTTGTTGCGTTTGTCGAATCGACAGATGAGCAAGACAGGCTCGTTTTTCCCGATGATTCGAGCCAGCTGCGTGCATATCATCAAGCACTCCACCGCGCAAATGTTCATGAGCAAAACGAGCCGTTTTGCCCCATTGTTTTTCATGATTTGCCAGCAATTTGGTGTACCTTTTGTGTCGCACGCAATATGCGTTGGGAATTTGTCTTTGCAATGACAAAAGAGCAATTCAACAACGTGTTTCCGCTGCTTTCCAACTATTTCAACATCAGCACAAGCACAATTGAAAACCGCTATCTTCTAGACTTACTCAAAGCAAATTCTCAAAAAGATGCGCTCACAGGGCTCAATAACCGCGCATTTCTCGATGAATTTAGCGACAACATCACGTCCCAAGCACAGCAAATCGAACTTGAATATGCCGTGATGATGATAGACATTGATTTTTTCAAGCGCGTCAATGACAGCTATGGACACAACATTGGCGACAAGGTGCTACGTCACCTTGCGCTCGTTTTTACAAAAACCATTCGCACGAGCGATTTGGCTGTACGCTATGGCGGCGAGGAATTTTTGCTTTTATTGCTCGGCTGCCCGCAAAATGACGCAATCCGTGTCGCACAAAAAATCAAAAATATCTTTGAATCACAAGTCTTTGAAAGTGATTTTGGCGAAACATTCTCATGTACACTTAGCATTGGAATTGCACGCTTTCCGCATGATGCAAACAACATGGCATTGGCAATCAAATATGCCGACATTGCGCTATATGCTGCAAAAAAATCGGGTAGAAATCAGATTCTATGCTTTGAAACGCCCATGATTCCACGCGATTTTAACCCGCTGAAAGTCAAAGGATAGAAAAATGGCAATGATTGATATGCAATCGCTTGGCAAATATTATGGCGCACACAAAGTACTCGACAATATCAATCTACATATCGACAAAGGACAAATCTATGGATTGATTGGACACAGCGGAGCTGGAAAATCGACATTGTTACGCACGATAAATGGGCTCGAAAGCTTCGATGAAGGCACGCTTTGCGTGTGTGGCACAAATATCAAAACGCTTGGACGCGAAAATCTACGAAATCTGCGCAAGAAAATCGGCATGATTTTTCAAAATTTTTCGCTCCTTGCGCGCAAAAATGTGTTTGAAAATGTCGCTCTACCGCTTGAGTGCTGGGGCATTGGACGCACAAATATCAAACACCGCGTTAATGAGCTACTCGCGCTTGTCGGATTGCAAGAACGTGCCAACCACTACCCAGCAAACCTTAGCGGTGGGCAAAAACAGCGCGTGGGAATCGCGCGTGCGCTCGCTCTTAGCCCCGAGATTCTGCTTTGCGATGAAGCTACAAGCGCGCTCGACCCAAACACAACAAATGCGATTCTCGACTTGCTCGCGCGTATCAATCGCGAACTTGGCGTAACAATGGTGATTGTTACACATGAAATCGAAGTGATTAAAAAAATCTGCCACAATGCAGCATTTTTGGATGCGGGCAATATCGCACAAAATGGCAATGTCCAATCGCTCTTTCTCGCACCCAACGCAAAGCTGCGGCAGTTTTTGGGAGAACGCGACAATTTCATCTTTCAAGGCATTGCACTGCGAATCTACTTTCCCAAAGCCATTGCACAGCAGCCGATTATCACAAAAATGGCGCGCGAGCTGCAATGCGATTTTACAATCATCGGTGGCAAGCTCGAAGAATTTGACGATTATGTCATGGGAGCGCTCGTGCTCGATGTTCCGCAGACACATCTGCAAGCTGTTCAAGATTTCCTCACTCGCGAAAATGCCCTCTGGGAGGTGCTCAATGCTTGATTCCAAACTCATCTCAATCCTCGCAAATGCAACCCTCGAAACGCTCTATATGAGCTTTGTCAGCAGCTTTCTCGCCTTCTTTGGCGGACTAGCACTCGCTGTTTTATTGATTCTAAGCGACAAAGATTCGCTGCGCCCCATGCCATTACTCTATAAAATCCTCGATGCGGGAATCAATGTCTTGCGCTCGTTTCCATTCTTGATTCTCATCATTATCCTTTTTCCTTTCACGCGATTCTTGCTCGGGCAAAGCACAGGCTCAACGGCAATGATTGTGCCACTTAGCATTGGGATTACACCTTTTATGGCGCGCATCATCGAAACCGCATTTCGTGAAGTGGACAAAGGAATCATCGAGGCAGCGCGCAGCTTTGGGGCGAGCGATTTGCAGATTGTCTTCAAGGTGATGTTTGTTGAGGCGCTGCCCGCAATCGTTTCGGGGCTCGTTTTGGTGCTGATTATGGCAATCGGATTCTCGGCAATGGCGGGCTCGATTGGCGGCGGCGGGCTTGGCGATGTCGC
This sequence comes from uncultured Helicobacter sp., assembly GCA_947177485.1. GTDB lineage: Bacteria > Campylobacterota > Campylobacteria > Campylobacterales > Helicobacteraceae > NHYN01. The sequence goes on along the minus strand of CAMWUR010000064.1, from coordinate 3,238 downwards.
CGTGAAATATGGCTATTATCGATTCCAAACCGATGTTTTACTTGCCACAGTCGTGATTTTGATTGTGCTTGTGCAGCTCATTCAAATGTGTGGCAATTGGGCATACCGCCGCTTGAAAAAATAAATTTGCATAAAATTTCATTTTTTATGCGAGATTCTTGCTTTTTGCAAAAAAATGCGCTATACTTCTTTTCTGTTTTGCGGGAGTAGCTCAGTGGTAGAGCACAACCTTGCCAAGGTTGGGGCCGCGGGTTCGATCCCCGTCTCCCGCTCCAGTTCTGCTATTTCATAGTTCTGCCCATAAGATTCTGCAGAGATTCTAGATTGCGGCTGTGCAGAGTTTTATGCCCGAATGGTGGAATGGTAGACACAAGGGACTTAAAATCCCTCGGACATTGCGTCCGTGCCGGTTCAAGTCCGGCTTCGGGCACCAGAAGGCGACATAGCCAAGTGGTAAGGCGTGGGCCTGCAAAGCCCTGATTCCCCAGTTCGAATCTGGGTGTCGCCTCCAATCAGTAATCTAACTTAATCTTTACGGGAGATGGCTGAGCGGTCGAAAGCGGCGGTCTTGAAAACCGTTGAGGGTCACACCTCCGGGGGTTCGAATCCCTCTCTCCCGGCCACCTAAAGGCATGATATGCAACAGCTCTATGCCATTAGCGATGAGATTCTCACACCTTATTCCACGATTCATTCTCAACTCGAAACAGCCCTATGTGCGGGCGTTTCTCTCTTTCAATTGCGCGACAAAACACATACAGATAGCGAAATCGCTCCGCTAGTATCCGAGCTTTCGTCTCTTTGTCGTAGTTTCAACGCGCGCTTTGTGCTCAACGACCGCTATGAGCTCGCATGCAAGCTTGGTGTTGGCGTGCATCTTGGCAAAGACGAGCTGCACAAACTCAATCCGAGTGAATCGGCAAACTTGCCCTATCTTGGCATTTCATGCTATGATTCGCTGCAAAAAGCACAGCAAGCAAAGGCGCTTGGCGCAGACTATATCGCGTTTGGCAGCTGCTTTGATTCGCCCACAAAGCCCACGGCAGTGCGTGCCCCGCTCGCACTTTTTGCGCAGGCATTGCCACTTGGGATTCCATTGTGTGCGATTGGCGGCATCACGCCAGAGAATGCAAAATTTCTCAAAAATGCCGATATGCTTGCTGTAATCACGGCATTATGGCAGGGCGACATCACACAGAATGTCGCAAAATTTTTGGAGGCAATGCGTGCAGATTAGGGTTTATTATGAAGATACCGATTGCGGTGGGATTGTCTACCATGCAAACTATCTCAAATTTTGCGAACGTGCGCGCAGCGAGCGCTTTTTTGCACAAGGGCGACTGCCCGTGTGGGGCGATTATGCGTTTGTTGTGCACACTATCAATGCAACCTATTTCGCCCCAGCAAAATTGGGCGATTTGCTCACGATTGGCACAAAAACTAAAGAAATGCGCAAAGCTTCGCTGCTGCTTTTGCAAGCCGTATGGCGCGAACAGACTTTGCTATTTCAAATGGAAGTCGGGCTCGCATGTGTTAAAAACAATCGCAGTGCGAAGATTCCCGATGAACTCAAACAATATTTGGAGTGGAACGAATGGAAACATTAAAAATCGATTATCCATGCAAATGGAGTTATAAAATTATTGGCAGCGATAAAGAAGAAATGCAAAAAGCTGTGTTTGAAATTTTGCAAGATAAGTATGAGATGCTGCCATCAAAAAGCAGCGTCAAAGGCAAATACCATAGTTTCGATATCCATACTGAAGTGCGGAATGAAGAAGAGCGCTACCGCATCTTTTTTGCACTCAAAGAATGTCAAGTGATTCGATTTGTGATTTGATATTTTGTTATTATTTATAACAATCTTGATTAAACTGCAATCGATGATGACATTTTTAAAGGTTTTTATAAGGCATAATAGGATACAATCCAAAATTTGATAAAGGAGACATTGATGACAACGTTCAACTACGCTCAAATCTCTTTTAAAACAATTAGAGAGCGAGGGAAAATTGGCTACCTTGATACACAAGGTTATAATGAAAATGGCACATATAATCACCCACTCTATAAAGATATTTTTTGCTATATGGACGCTTACGAATCGTTACCTCGTATTCCAAATCCCCTCTTGAAACATTGCGCCATTGTGATTCCAGCAGATATTGACGAAGTGCATCTCCACAACCATAAAGAAATGATTGAAACTTATCTCGAAAATGGCGGAATTCTTGTATCCTTTGCGCAAAATTTCTTGCCTTGGCTTCCGGGCAATAGTCTCTATACCAAAGCCCAAACACCTATTAAAGACCGATTTATCTTTGCTTCACCCCATTGTATTACCGAAGGCATACGTGATTATGACATCAACTCTATCAAAGGTGTTAAAGGCTTTTTTAGTCGTGGGTATTTCCAGCCGCCTAAAGACGCATGCATTTTTCTCTATGATGACCAACAGCATTGCGTGGGTTATATCGATTCAACGACAACAAATGGAATCATTCTCGCCACAGCAGGCGCGGATTTATTTGGTTACCCTCTATTAGATAACAATACGTGTAAACGACTTGGAATTAACGTTTTACTTTGGATTGAATCTCTCCTAACACAACAAAAAGAGGCTGCATGATGAAAAAGGCAATCATTACAGGTGGGAGTTATTTCCATCAAAATCTTTTTAAAGAACTCAATGGGAAATATGCAGAGTTTTTTGATAAAGTCATCTATCTTCCTACTTTGCATGAACAAAATCTTGATTCCTTTGATTTAGTCGTGATTGCCTCAAGGCTCAATCCCAATCTTCTTGTCGCTGAATCGCATAAAATTCTAAGCTATCTTGAACAAGGCGGCAATATGGTGCTATTTGGAGAATTTCCAAAAATATTCCTACCTTTTATTCGTTGGAAAGCATGCGAAGATAACTTTTATTGGTGGATTCATAAAGGTGCAGATTTACCACTCTATGCCGTTGATTCAAGCCACACAATCTGGAATTTTCTGAACGTTGAGGATTGCAAATGGCATTATCATGGCACATTCATGCCGGGCGCGCAATGTTGCAATATTCTTGTCAACGAACTTGGTGAAAGCATTCTCTATAAAGACGCATATCATTTTAAAGGCACACTCTATATTACCTCGCTTGACCCGGATTATCATATCGCACAGGGGTTTATCCCCAAAGCGGCAAAATTTTTTGACCAATTTTTGCTTTGGGTGATGGACGATATTCACAACC
>CAMWUR010000063.1 GCA_947177485.1 uncultured Helicobacter sp. | reverse complement strand
CCCTTTTTCTAAAAACACCCAAATCGGTCTCGGTTTTTAACCCCCTGTTTGCTCCCTTTTTTTAAAATAATTTAATTTAAACCCCCCCCCCCCGCTGAAGTTTTGCTGAAATTTTGGGCAATTCTGTGGATTTTCGCAGCGAATCAGCGCCATAAAATAAAGATTGTATTTTGTAAGGATATTTTTATAATAGAAACATTTCCTGCCTCTCTGTGCTTTTTTCTCTAGCGGCTATCCTAAATTCTTCTTTGATTCTGCCTTGATGATTCAGCCTATCGAGTATCATTTCATAATAGGGTTTATGCAGCTCGCAGCTTATCCATTGCCGCTTGAGTTGTTCGCATAATACAATCTCGCCCCCACTACCACCAAAAAGAACAAAGACAGAATCGCCTTCATTTGTGCAGGATTTTATCAGCATCTCGACAAGTTTCAGCGGAATCTGGCAGGAATGAAAGGTTTTATCCTTACTCACATTTTTGACCAAATCAAAATAGAACCATGAATAAGGCATTCTGCCTTTTTCTCCATTGGCGATTCTTTGCATGATTCTCTTGTCGGTTGGGTTTTGGTAGGGCATTGCAATATTGTCTTTATAAAAATGATTCTCCTTGCTTTTTGTGGCATGCAAAATACTTCTATGGGCTGTTGTCAAACGCCTCTTGCTATGCCCCACATTTGTATTGTAGACCCAAACATAATCTTGCACATCATACGCGATAGAATCCAAGCATTTAACACGCAAATATGCGTTTTGTTTGGGATAGTTCATCATAAAAAGATTCCCACTAGGCTTGAGCACGCGCATAGATTCTGCCGCTAATTCGCAATACCAAGCAATATAATCGTCCCATTTTTGCGTGTATTTTGAGCCATTATAGTTGATACCAACATTATAATCAGGGTCGCCATAGACCATATCGAGACTAGAATCGGGCAGAGTTTTGAGAATTTTGAGTACGTCATCGTTATGGAGTTGATTTAATTGCAAATTATTTCCTCACTAAAAAATATTCGCAAGATTTTAAGAATTGTATAGAATCTAAATGTAGCGGATCATTAAAAGTATATAGCCATAATTTGAGGCTATCTTTATTGTGTACAAGATAAACACATTTGATTTGTTTAGTTTTTAAGCCCGAATTATAATAATACAAAAACGGGTGATAAATTTGGCAGACATTAAAATCTTTTGGTGTGCCATTTTTAGCCTCAAAAATACATATGGTTCTATCATATTCAATCGTTAAGTCAATTTCAATCTGTTGATTTATTGCTTTAATCTTTTCCCCATTAAAATAATATTCCAAAGAAGTTTTTGTGCGATGCGGAAAATATGTTTTTGCAGTACCATTAAGAAATGTTCTACATTTATCAGGATATAATTTATAATACACGTTACGATACAATTCTTCATCTAAATCTATAATTCTAAAAAATTTTATTGAATTATGTTTAAACATAGATTTCATTGGTAACGGCTGACATTCATCATGTTGAAGCATGAACTTTCTTTGAAGCGGTTGGATTTCATCAAAAAATAAAAAATCATGCAAAATCCTTTGGTGATTCGCAATACTTAGAATCTTACTTTCACTTCTATTAATATCATCAAGTAATCTCTTTCTATAATTCCCATTCAATAGAATCTTGCATAGACTCAAAGGCATGATAGAGTTTATCAATACCATAAACAAACTGATGACGACCTTTGCCTAAATGTAACAAGCAAACATCTTGTTCTAAAAAAGAAGCTGGCAAATCATCTTTAGAATCAATTTTTGTTATATCAAATTGATTTTTAAACCTAAGCTTTTTGCAAATATCTGCGACCAAATCATTATCGAATTGATAATTACCCTTTTGGCAATGCTGCCATAGAGCTTCTAAAATACGATGTTTGTTACTCATAATCCCCCCTTATCAAAAACTCAATAATTTCACTCCTTCTTGTATAGTTTTTTCTGTGAGGCTTCACAATATTATCCAAATTTTTAAATTCCCATTTCATAGCGCATTGTCTCCTTTTCATATTGCTTGACAATGCTCTCATAATCTGCAAATGACACCAAATTCTGAATGGGGCGATAGATAGAATCCCCAATGATCTTCTGAAATTGCCCAAATCTCTCCCGCTTGGCAATAATAACAAATTTTGCCCTAAAATCTTGAAGCTCAAAAAATTTATTGAGAGAATTCCTAAAATCTGTCGAATGTTCTACCTCAAAAAATGCATGGGGCATTTTACGTTCATTAAACCAAACTATATCGACATATTTTGCTTTAGCAACAATATGTTGATATGAAAACGCGTGCATTATTTGTAGCGAAGCAATATCACTCAATTTTTGATGAACAAATAATCTGTTTTTATCTTGTGGTGGAATATGTGTTTCAAACCCACGCACATTCCCAATCTCTACCACAATGCCCTGATAATACGCATGCGTATATTCATTATCTTGCGCGGTCTTATTGTCCAAAATGTGCATTTTTTCGAGAATCTCTTTTTGTTGTGCAACAAGTCCCCAAAGACCGGGTTGAATCCTAAAAAATTCCCTATTTGTCTGTACAATACGGCGAATAGAAGCATACGGTGTTTTTGTTTTCCATTGCGAAATATCCGTAAGTGCATAGAGTTGACTCAATGTTGCCATGCCATCATTGCCCTGCAATGCTTGAATTACGTCATCTTTTTGTGTCATTTAAATTTCTCGCAATACCTCACCGATGCCGATACGACAACGCCTCGAACACATGTGGCTTTGCAATCACCTCGCAACCCTCCAAATCGGCAATCGTGCGCGCGACCTTTCGTGTCTTGATATTCGCGCGGTGCGAGAGCCCGAAACGCTGTGTCGCTTGGGCGAGAATGCCGCTCGCCTCCTCATCAAGCACGCAAAACTGCTCGACCTCGCTATCGTGCAAATGCCCATTGAGCCGCGCTTGGGCGCGATTTTTTTGCGCACAAAACGCCTGCAACACCTGCTCAAACAATGTCTTGGAATCCACGCGATGTTCTTGCGAGCCCTCCTGCATGGGCACATACAAATCGATTCTGTCCCAAAAGGGTTCAGAAAGCTTGCTTTTGTAGCGCGACAAAGCAGTGTCGGAGCAGCGACACTCATGGACGCTGCTCATCAGATTCCCACATGGGCACGGATTCTGCGCGCAAACGAGCAGAAAGGCAGTGTCGTATTCAATCTTGAGATGTGCGCGCGAAAGCGTGAATCGATGATTCTCGAGCGGCTCGCGCAGCGATTCGAGCAGCGGCGTTGGAAAATGCGCAAGCTCATCAAGGAACAAAATCCCCTGTGTCGCGAGCGCGATTTCGCCCGGCTTGAACTCGTTGCCAATGCTGCTTCCAAGCAGCGCGGCGCGCGAGGAGGACGCATGCGGCGAGCGGAACGGGCGCAACGATGTATACTGCAACGCGCCGTTTTCATAGAGGCGCATTTTGGCGTTCTTCAGAATCTCCTCTTCAGAAAGTGGCGGCAGGATATAGCGCATGCGATGCGCAATCATGCTTTTGCCACAGCCCGGGCTGCCCTCAAAAAGAATATTGTGAAAGCCACTTGCAGCAATCAGCGCGGCGCGTTTGGCGACACTCTGCCCGATGATGTCGCGAAAATCTTCCTTGAAATCGCGCATGAAATAATAGGTCTGCCCGCCAATCGCGAGCGTCTCAAACGGGAGCTTGTTCTGATACAGCGCAACATCAAGCGGGCTTTTAGACGCAAAAAGGTCGAGCGCCTCTTGCAAACTCTCAAGCCCAATGAGCCGTAAGTGCGGAATCTGTTGGTAAAGTGCGAGATTCTCTTTGGGAACAAAAATAATATGCGGGTAGTGATGTGCGCTCAAGTCGAGCAAGATGGGGTAACAACTCTCCGTTGCTTTGATTTTGCCATCAAGCCCGAGCTCGCCGAGCGCGAAATATGTCTCTTGCAAAAACGGCGGAATCTCGAGGCTATGCAGCGCGATGAGGAGGGCGATTCCAAAGTCAAAATGGCTGCCTTGTTTGGGAAGGTCTGATGGTGAAAGGTTAATATTCACGCGCAAGGGCGGGAATTGGAATCCAATCGCCGCAAGCGCCGAGCTCGAGCGGTGTTTTGCTTCTTGAACAGATTGATTTGCAAGCCCGCTAATCTGAAATGCGGGCAACCCGCGCACAAATGCAACTTCGATGTCGACAATCTTTGCTTCAAAGCCAAAAATCGTGGCACTCTGAAGCTTGCTAATCCCCATTCTCGCGCCTATGCAGAGCAACGTTGTTGTTTCTTGAACGCCTTTTCAAATCGTTTGCGTTTGAGCAGTGGCAAGCGGTCGACAAAGAGGATTCCGTTCAAATGGTCGATTTCATGCTGGAGCGCCACAGCGAGATAGCCTTCAGCATCGAGAGTGTGCGCATTGCCAAATCTGTCGTGGTAAGACACCGTAACCTTTTCGCTACGTTCGATGTCGTCATAATAATCAGGTACGCTCAAACAACCTTCGTTGAACAGAATCTTCCCACTATGCTCGATGATTTCGGGGTTGAGCACCTCGAGCAGATTCTCTTTGTGCTGCTCGCCCTCCTCATCGGGCAAATTGATAACAAGCGCACGCAAACTATGCCGCACTTGCGGTGCAGCGAGCCCTACGCCGTTGCGTTCAATCATCAAGACATACATTTCATCAAGCAATGTATGGAGATTCTCATCAAAACTCTGCACAGCCTGCGCCTTTTTACGCAAAAAGCTATCAGAATAATATACAATGTCTAACATCTCTAACCTCCTACAACCTTAAATGCTGATGTTTGAGTGCTCAATTCTTTGAGTGCGGCAATGCCGCTTGCAACGAGCGATTCGGGTTCGCTATCAGGACGCAAGGAAACAACTGCAATATTGATTTCGAGTGTAATGCGCTTGCTATCGATAAAAGTACTACTACCTTTGACAAGCGAAAAAAGACGTTTACAGGCAGCTTGGGCATTTTCAAGGCTTGAATGCCGCAACAAAATAGCAAACATACCATTTTCATAATGCGAAATAACATCGCTTCTACGCGATGCTTTGAGTAAGATTTCGGCGATGTTGTGTTGGAGCATTTGGAGTATATTCACATCGCCAATTTCTTTTGCAATGCTATCAGCAAGCCGTAAAATGAGCAACGATGCGCTATAACTTGGTCCTAGCATTGTGATTTCTTTTGACAAGCTCGTTAGGATAAAATGCTTATTGTAGATTCCATATTGTGCATCAAAGACAGTGCTGCTATCGGCAGCATTAATCACTTTTGCACTTTGCTGGTAGAGGATTTTGAGCTGGTCGCTCTGCTTGCGCGTGATGTCCTTCAATCGATTGATTTCTGTAGCCATATCATGTACGATGTTGCGCGATATGACGGGATTATCAACCGATTCAAGCTCGGACATGCGTTTGTCGAGTATCTCAAAGAGTAAGGATTGATTGCGATAAATCACCGCAACAATATCAAAAATCTGTTTAATGCTCCGAAAGCTGCTGCGCAAATGCCGCTCGAGGTCAATGTAATCATCATATCCCACCTGCTGCCCATGGCTCAACATCTTGAGCGCCATCTCCTTGAGTTCATCACTCTTGTCGGCGAGCGCGCGCTCGAAATAGATTTGAAAATTTAAAGGAGTGGCAAGAATGCCATCGTCCTTAACCTTATCCACAACCTCATCGCAAAGCTCACGCAATTCCTCCTCGAGAGCGCCATTTGCTGTCTGTTCTTCAAATGCTTCAGATTTGCTCGCATCTTCAATGCGTAATCGTTGCATATCCATTGCTGTTTCCTGCCTTATTGTAAATTTTCCTTGAAACTCTTCTCCAAAACGCTATCAATCAATCCATATTCTTTTGCCTCAAAGGCGCTCATAAAAAAGTCCCTATCGGTATCAAGCGCGATTTTTTCGAGCGATTGTTGTGTATTGCGCGCAAGGATTTCGTTGAGAATCTTCTTTTGCCGCAAGATTTCCTTCGCCTGAATCTCAATATCACTCGCCTGCCCTCGCGCACCACCGAGCGGTTGGTGAATCATAATGCGACTATGCGGCAAAGAGTGTCGTTTGCCGCTCGCACCGCAACTCAACAAAAACGCGCCCATACTCGCCGCCTGCCCAATACAAATCGTGCAAATATCGGGCTTGATGTAGTTCATCGTGTCATAAATGCTCAATCCGCTTGTAACGACACCACCGGGCGAATTGATATAAAGATAAATATCTTTTTCGGGGTCTTCTGCTTCGAGAAACAAAAGCTGTGCCACAATAGATGCGGCAAGCTCGTCATGGATTTCACCACACAGCATGACAATTCTGTCTTTGAGCAGGCGCGAGTAGATGTCATAGCTGCGCTCGCCGCGCCCCGTTTTTTCGATGACATAAGGGATATAGTTCATCGCCGCTACTCCTTATCGATACTCTTTTCAAGCAAAAATGTTAAGACTTTGTCTTCGAGCATCGCCATTTGCAACGCGGGCAAATAGCCGCTTTGTTGGTAATATTCGAGCAAAGTTTTGGGGTCTTGACGCAAGAACATCGCCTCGTTATAAAGGCGCATGAACACCTCCTGCTCGCTGATTCCAAGCTTGTTTTCGCGCGCGAGCGCATCGACAATCAATGTGAGCTTGACATTGCGCTGCGCCTTTTCTTTATGCTTTTCACGTCGTTCTTTGATTTCTTCGCGCTTGCCTTGCAATGCCTCGAGCTCCTCACGCTGCATCGAATCGACCTCGCCGCGAAACAACATATCCATTTCTTGTTCGATGATATTCTCGGGCAAATCAAACGCAAAAGCCTGCAACAAATTTTCGATAAATTTCTCCTTGAGTGTTTCGTTATAAAGCTTTGCTTTTTTATCGCTTGCAATCTGCTCTTTTACGCGCTCCTTGAGCTTTTGCAGGCTCGCACCCTCGTCTTTGGGCAAAAGCCTTTTGGCGAGCTCATCATCAAGCGGCGCGGGTGTGCGCTCTTTAATGCTATGCAATTTGATAGCAAAACGTGCGTCTTTGCCCGCGAGATTCTGCGCGCCATAGTCTTTGGGAAACGTGACAGAAATATCTTTAGAATCACCAATCTGCATGCCCACAAGCTGCTCCTCGAATCCGGGGATAAACGCCTTGCTGCCAATCTCGAGATTATAACCCTCTGCTTTGCCACCCTCAAAAGCCTTGTCATCAACAAAGCCCTCGAAGTCGATGTTTGCAACATCGCCATCTTGCAATGCTCTGTCCGTAATATCGTGCAACTCGCCATAATTTTTAGCAAACTTCGCGAGCTGTTCATCTATTTCTGATTCGCTCACATCAGGTGCTTCAAAGCTTGGCACAGCGGCTTTCGCGGGGGCAACATCAAACTCTGGGCGCAACGCAAAGCGCACTTCGACCTCGATTCCATTCTCGTTTTTGTCAAACTTCAAAAACATCGGGCTACCGAGTGTATCCTCTTCTTTCACGCCCAATTCTTTGAATGCAGTATTGATGAAATCCTTGATTGCCTCTTGTTCGGCATCTTCGGCAATCTGTTTGCCATAACGTGCGCGCACAATGCTCACAGGCACTTTGCCTTTGCGAAAACCATCGATATGCAATGTTTTTGCTGCCTTTTGTGTGAGCGATGCTGTCTTCGAATCAAGCGTTTTTTGCTCGATAACTCCACTTGCAAGCGCATTTGCTGCGTCATTTTTGGTTGTTTGGATATTCATAAATGCCCCTAGAACTTTTGACGTTATGCGACTATTCATCGATAACTTTGGTAAGCGATTCTAGCAGACAAAAACTTTATTTTTGGTTATTGTGAGTCGTTTCTTTAATGCAATACAAGCAAAAGCGTGCTATGCTTGATTTTTCAAACGAAGGAAGAATCGTGGCACTAGAACAACTGCGCAAAAAACTCGAAGTCTCAACCCTCTCTCCTGCCTTTGGTACAATCACAAAAGTGATGTCCAATAGCATTGTCGCCACAGGGCTCAAGCCCAGCGTGGGTGATATTGTCAAAATCGTGCGGCATGAGGACGGACACGAAAGCATGGGAATGGTTACGGTTGTAGACACGCAAACCTTTAGCATTTCGCCATTCTCTTTTGTCGAAGGCAACCGCGTGGGCGATAGAATCTTCATCAACAACAAAGGGCTGCAAATCCCCGTTGGCGAGGCATTGCTTGGGCGCGTTATCAATCCACTTGGGCAACCCATTGACGGCAAGGGCGAGATTCTCACAACAGAGAGCGCACCGATTATCCGCCCTCCGATTGTCGCAATGAAGCGCGGAATGATTGACGAAGTGTTTAATGTGGGCATCAAGACAATCGATGGCTTGCTGACATGTGGTAAGGGACAAAAGCTCGGAATCTTCGCCGGAAGCGGTGTTGGCAAGAGTACGCTTATGGGAATGATTGTCAAAGGTGTCGATGCGCCGATTAAGATTGTCGCGCTTGTGGGCGAGCGCGGGCGCGAAGTGCCCGAGTTTGTCGAAAAGAATCTCGGAGGCGATTTGAGCGGCACGGTGCTCGTTGTCGCAACGAGCGATGATTCGCCGCTTATGCGTAAATATGGGGCATTTTCGGCAATGAGTGTGGCGGAATATTTCAAAGACCAAGGACATGATGTCTTGTTTATGATGGATTCCGTGACACGTTTTGCAATGGCGCAACGCGAGATTGGGCTAGCACTCGGTGAGCCGCCAACAAGCAAGGGCTATCCGCCCTCGGTGCTCACGCTGTTGCCACAGCTCATGGAACGTGCAGGCAAAGAAGAAGGGCACGGCTCAATCACAGCATTTTTCACCGTGCTTGTCGAAGGGGACGACATGAACGACCCGATTGGCGACCAAAGCCGCAGTATTTTGGACGGGCACATCGTTCTAAGCCGCGAGCTTACAGATTTTGGAATCTACCCACCCATCAACATTCTCAATTCGGCTTCGCGTCTTATGAACGATTTGTGTTCCGAAGCGCATATCCTCGCGGCGCGTAAATTTCGGCGGCTGTATTCGCTATTGCGCGAAAACGAGGTGCTCATTCGTATTGGCGCGTATCAAAAGGGCAGAGACAAAGAACTCGATGAAGCGATAGACAAAAAAGAAGCAATGGAAAACTTTCTGAAACAAGGAATCGAAGAGAGCTGGGACTTTGAACAAAGTATCGAAGCGCTTGTTGTGCTGATGGGCTAATCAACGTAGCCTTTTGTAGTGCAATGATTCTAGTCATATTTGCCATTTTATAAAGCGCACACAGAATCGAGGCATGATTTCAAAATAATGGATAGTTTGTTACTAAACGAAACAAAACGTGGGAAACAGCAGCTGCCAAAAACTACAAACCAAACGGAGACGATAGAGTTTTTGGCATCCCCTCTACGGGAATTCGGGCGCGGGGCGGGGCGGGGGGGGGGGGGGGGGGGGCCGGGGGGGGGGGGGGGGGGGGGGGGGGGGGGGGGGGGGGGGGGGGGGGGGGGGG
>CAMWUR010000062.1 GCA_947177485.1 uncultured Helicobacter sp. | reverse complement strand
AACATGAGATTCTTCAGCCTAAAGGCTTCAGAAGGACAAATCATGAGATTTGTTTAAAGATTAGACTATGTCATGCCCCACAGCGCCGCGCCTATGTTATGCCTTTTGGCTCGAACATAGCCGCTGCGTGCTGTGGTTGGGATTTTAGAAGTTGACTAGGAAATTTGCTTTCATCGTTGCGAGGCTGCAAAGTAGGCATGGCAATCCACGACTCTTGGTTATCTAACGTCGCGGATTGCTTCGTTTGCTCGCAATGACGAGAGCCAGAATCACGCAAATACTCGCAAATCGGGTTTAGGGGCGAAAGCCACACATCAATCGACAATTTGCGAGCATGTAACGCCCGATTTGCCACTTCCAACGGCGATTGGTACATTTCTGCCACTAACAAAAACGGCAGACGAATTTGAACAAACAAACTCTCGTTCACCGCAACGTGCGACCCAATAGTTGGGCGTAATCCACGGTTCTCCATCGGGAAAAACAATCTTTTCTTTATGGCAGCCAATCTCTGCGGCTGTAACTCGGCGCTGATAGTCGCAAGCTGAAACCAACAAAGCAACAAAAATTGCAAAGAAAGCATGTTTTTTCATCATTTTCCTTTTGAAAAATATATCATGATAGCAGATAAAGCTTAATTTGTCTTTTTATCGCGAATAGAATCGATGATAGGAACAAATCAAGAGTTACACTCCACCCAGACATTATCGAGCAGGCGCACACCCTCGACAATCACAGCCATGACAATCAAACTCGCATTATTTTGTAAAATTTCGACCTCGTTAAGCGCATAATCGACAGCCATGAGATAATCAATCTGCAACGGAGCAAGAATCGCGCGCGCCATTGCAAGCAGGCTGTGCGCGTCCCTGCTGCCTTTGGCGATTGCGTCTTCGAGCGCTTTGGTCGCGCGGGCGATTTGGAGCGCTTGCTCATAGCCTTTTTTGCTCAAATACGCATTACGTGAGCTCAACGCCAAGCCCTTGAAATCGCGCACGATTGGGCAACCCACAATCTCAATGTCCCAAAACCATTCCGCAACCATTTGCCGCACAATCAGAAGCTGTTGCGCGTCTTTGCGCCCAAAATAGGCTCGATGAGGCTGCACAATATGAAACAAGCGCGCAAGCACATCAAGCACGCCATCGAAATGCCCCGGGCGCGCCGCACCTTCAAGCACATTTGCCATCGACTTTGGCGCAACAATCTTCACGCCCTCTGCAAATGGGTAGAGATTCTCTGCATTGGGCGCAAAAACGACATCGATACCCTGTTTTTCACACAACGTGCAATCCGTCTCGAGCGTGCGTGGATAGCGCGAAAAATCCTCGTTTGCGCCAAATTGTCGTGGATTCACAAACACCGAGACCACGCGGCGTTCGTTCTCTTTTGCACGTTCCATAAGCGACACATGCCCAGCATGCAGTGCGCCCATTGTGGGCACAAACCCGATGTCTAGACCCTCTTTGTGCCATTGTTGCACAATATTTTTCATTTCTGCGATATTTTGGACAAATTGCATGGTTTCCTCACAGTTCTGTTAATTTGATTTCGATTTGCCCCTTTTTGCTCTCGAGCACAATGCGCGCATCGCTACTGACCAAAGCAAGCTTTGATGTGCCACAATAGATTCGCCCAAGAGAATCAAAATGGAGTGTTTTATGCGTCGCTGTGCAACCCTTTGTGTTCCACACAAGACGTACATTTGTGATTCCATATTTCTGCTCAATTTTGAGCCTCTCATCACGAATATCACGACATTCAAGCGGCAAATCGCCATAGTTATACCATGATAGACATTTACCATTGAAAGGACTGCGTGCAATGCTTACAAATCCCATAGGTTTATTGTCGATTGAGCCATTTTTACGTGGACGTTTTGCAAAAATAGAATATGTTGTGCCGATATAACCCTCAACTTTGTTTGAGATTGTATGGAATTGCAAGCGCCATGCCTGCATTTCTGCAGCGTTCACTTCTGCTTGGGCTTGAGAATCCCAAGCCTGATTAAAATTGCGCAATGCTTGCCTCTCATCTTTGGTCGCGAGATTGCGCACAAAGCGCAAATCGTTGATGATTTGCATTTTTGCTTTTTTAAGAGAATCATCAGCAAGCTGTGGCAGCACGAATCCAAGAGACAGCAAGAAGAGCACAAATAGCATCTCAATGAGGCTAAACGCTTCAAGTACTCTATTCATAGAGTTTGCGCAACCGCGAATCGAGCGGGTCAATCAGATGATAGAGAATCGGTACAACCAAGAGGCTTAGGAACATCGCAATCAAAAGCCCGCCGATGACGGTGATTCCAAGAGGCGATTTAAACGCCGAACCTGCACCACTGCTGCTTGCAAGCGGAATCATGCCAAACACCATTGCAAGAGTGGTCATAAGAATCGGACGCAAACGTTCTTTGCCTGCAAGCAAAATCGCCTCGTGGTGCGCGATTCCCTTTTTGACATACGCATTTGCAACATCGATAATCAATGTCGCATTTTTGCCCACGAGCCCCATGAGCAGCATGAGCCCCATGAGGCTAAAGAGGCTAAGGTTTGCGCCAAATAGCCACAGCCCCAAAAACGCGCCCGTGAAACTAAGCGGCAGTGTAATCATAATGATAAATGGTTGCAAAAGCGATTCGTACAGACTTGCAAGAATAAAATAAATCAAAACTGCTGCAGTGAGCATTGCGACAATAAAGGCAGCAGTTGTCTCTTGCAAAAAGCGTCCATAGCCCTCGATGACATAGTGCGCCCTGCCCGTCAGCCAGCCATTTTCACCGCTCGCATGTTGCTCGACAAAGCTCACGGCATCGCCAAGCGTGAAATCGGGCAAAAAGTTTGCGGCAACAGTAATGCTATGCTGCCTATCATAACGTTTAATCGCCGTAATGCCCTCATTTTCTTCAAAGCTTACAAGTCCTTCAAGAAAGATTGTTTCATTTTTTGCATTACGCAATTGTACTGCATGCAGATTCTCAAGATTTGCGCGATTTGAATCCGCATTACGTAAAATAATGTCATATTCCTTGCCATGTTCTTTATAGATTGAAATCTCTTGCGCGCCACTAAAGGCATTGCGCAATGCAAGCGCAATGTCAAATGCACTAATCCCTAACCGATTGGCTTCGGCTCTGTCAACACGTAATGTGATTTGTGGCTTTCGCGGCTGCACATTGGTATGTACATCAGTCATCTTTGGGTGTGCGTCCAAAAGCGCGATGAGCGCTTGGGCAGATTGCTCTAGCGCGGCATCATCATAGGCAGAAATGGCGACTTGCAAGGGCGAATCATCATCGCCAATGCTAATAGGAGGAATCTCAACAAGATTAATACGTACATCAAACTCGCTTGCAAAGCTTTCAAATTTCTGACGCAATGTGTTCATAATCTGCTCTTGGGGAGGACGCTCTTTGCGGTCGAGCAGCGCTACGCGAATCTTTGCTTCATGGATTTTTTGCTCGGCTGTGTAGCCGATGAGCAACAAGCTATAATCCACACCCTCTTGCTGATTCACCTCATCTTGCACACTCAATGTCAGCCGCTGCATTGCCTGCAACGAAATGCCCGGTTTAGCGATAATCTTAATATCAAACTCGCTCTTGTCCTCGCTGGGCAAAAACTCGATGCTAAGGCGCGACAACACAAACAAAGACACCAAGAACAATGCAAAAACGCAAAGGAGGCTTGCGAGTTTGTGTTGCAAAACAAAACGTAATAATAATGTATACGTCTCCTCGAGAGTGTCAAAATATTTTTGCGTTGCAACAAAAAAGCGCGAAGGCGGACGGTCGCGCAAAAGGCGCGAGGCGAGCATGGGCATGAAGCTAATCACAACGATAAAAGAAATCACGATTGCCACCACCACAGAGAGTCCAAAAGAGGTGAAAAAGCGCCCCACGATTCCGTCCATATCGGCGATAGGCAAAAACACGGCAAGCAACATTGCCGAAATCGCAACAAGTGCGAACAGAATCTCATTCACGCCTGCAAGCGCGGCTTCGCGCGGTTTTTCTCCGTTTTCGATGCGGCGATAGATATTTTCAACAACCACAATCGCATCATCGATAATGATTCCAATCGAAAGCGTAATGGCAACCATTGTTACAAGATTGAGATTCAAGCCAAGCAGCTGCATGAGTGCGAATGTCCCAAAAATGGACACAGGAATGCTCAAAGCTGCAACAATTGTCATTGTGCTGTTGCGCAAAAACAAAAATACGACAAAAACTGCTAAAAATGCACCAAAAAGTAAATCAAACTTCACAGCTTCAATCACAGTTTTGATATAAGGGGTGCTGTCGCTCACAATCTCGAGCTGATAGCCATGACTTAGCTCAAGTAGCTCGGGATAGAGTGCGCGAACCAAATCGGCAATCTCAATGTCGTTTGCGCCCGAAAGCTTTTGAATCTCAAACAAAATTCCGCTTCCTGCAACACCCTTCATCAAGCTTGTGGCGCTCAAACCGAGCGCGGAGAAGCTGCGCGCCTCTTGCAAGCCATCTTTGATTGTGGCAAGTTCGCCAAGCGCGACACCATTGCCAACCATAATGCTCTGCAAATCAGACAAGCTATGCACGCTTGAATCGGTCAGCAAATCCACCTCATTCTCGGTGCGGACAATCCTGCCGCCGTCAATCTCGACATTTTGCACGCGCACGCTATTTGCAATATCAGTATAGCTTAAACCATATTTATTGAGTAATGTTGGGTCAGGCAAGATAAAAATCTGCCGCTGCAAATAGCCAACAAGATTCACGCGCCCGACACCTTTTAAGCGCTGGAGCATAGGCTTGATGACGTCATTCGCGTGGCTATGGAGCTGCAAGAAAGTCTGTTTACTCTCCTCTGGCAAACTCAAAAACAATGAAATCACGGGCGCACCACCCACATCGAATTTTTCGATAATTGGCGAATGCACATCGCTCGGAAAGCTCACGGTCGAAACTTTATCGCGCACATCATTTGTCGCTTCTTCAATATCTTTTTCAAGTTCAAATTCAACAATCACAACACTCACTGAATTAGCACTTGTTGAAGTGATTTTTTTCAAATTGCTAATGCCGCTCACGGCTTCTTCGATTTTATCTGTTACCTTACTCTCCACACTCTGCGCATTTGCACCGGGATAGATTGTGGTAATCGTTACCACAGGAATATCGACATTGGGATAGAGTGAGACGCTCAAGGAGGCGAGCGCACGGATTCCAAAAAACATAATCGCACACATCGCCATAAAAGTTGCAATGGGATAGTTGAGTGCAAAACGTGACATTATGGCGCTCTCTTTTCGATGAATCCATCGCCAAATGCGCCACTTGCAAGCGGTAAATCGGGTGCGAGTGCCTCTGCCTTTGCTTTGCGCGAGCCTGAATCCACGCTTGGATAAACTTTTGTAATCGCAAGTGATTGGTTGGGAGCATAGAAAAAGACATCGCCAGCGGCAACCTTGCCAAAATGACTCGAATCAAACTCAATAACGAGCTTTTTTGCGTTGCTTTGCAGCTCAAAAAGTGGTGAATTGAGTGCCACAACGCCGTTGCCAATCTCGGTGTTCTTTTGAGTAATCACGCCCGCAAACGGCGCTTTGAGCGTGAGATTGTCGAGCAACTCTTCTTGCAAAAGTAACGCTGATTGTGCGCGTGCAAGCTCGCTAGCAAGCGATTGCGTCTCGAATCGAATCTTGTCCATTGTGTTGCTATCGATGACAGAGGCGGATTTTTCATAACGTTCCGACTGCAACTGCGCAAACGCATGCTTTGCTTGCAATGCTTGCAGCTGCGCGCGTGCAATCGCGACTTGCGCTTTTTGCTCTCTATCGCGCAACGTCAAAAGCAGCGCACCTTGTTGCACACAATCGCCCACATCGACAAAGATTGTCTCGACAACACCGCTTGCCTGTAATACAAGCGTGGATTGTTGCAAAGGAACGACACTATATGTCGCATAGATTTTTTGCTCGGCAAAGACAAAAGCAATAACGAGAACCAAAAATAAAAAACGTATGCGTTTCATTGGATAAAATCCTCCAGCTTGCCACCACTAGCAAAAATCATCTGTGCTTTTGCCATTTCATAATCCAAAAACGATTCCTCAAAAGACGCACGCGCGGCAACATCTGTCGCTAGCGATGTCAGATATTCGGTATGCGAGATAAGCCCGGTTTGAAATTTCTTTTGCGCATAGCAATACGCGATTCGCGCGGATTTTGCTTGGGTTTTTGTCCATGTGATTTTTTGGCGCGCATTCTCGAGACTATTTTGGGCAATCTTGATTTGATGGTCTTGATAGCGCAGCTTGTGGTGGTATTGCGATTGTGCGCTAAGGTATTCATAGCGCGCTGCCTCGCGCTCTTTTTGCAGCGCGAAAGTGTCGAACAATGGAAACGTAATCTGCAAGCCAATCGTGGCTTGGACACCATGCAATTCCGAATCGTCAATTGTGAGCGCAAAAGGCAGGGTTGGAAGCTTTGGGATATAAAATTTATCGAAATTATAATACCCAGCACGTGCGAATACATCGACTTTGGGCAAATAATTGTACGCGCCAATGCGCGCATGCAACGCATTGAGCTGTTGGTCAAACGCGCGAAGCTCGGCGAGAGGCGATGGCTTTAGGAGAAGCACAGATTCTGTTTGCACGTTTGAAGAATCTTGCAGCAAAGGCAGAGCGATTTGCGAAAAACTAAAGCTTGGGACAGGCGTTGTGTCGGGCAATTCGCAAGGGTTCGTTCTCGATTCGGATTTTGGCGATAATATGTCTGCAAAAGGCTTTTGGGTGAGCCATTCGAGATTTTCACTATGCGTTTGGGCAAGCAAAATGGCGCTGTTGCGTTGGTAGGCATTTTGGGCAATCTGTGCACGCAACGCTTCAAGTGCATCTAATCCACTGAGTCCATTCTCATAGAATCGCTCCAATCGAGCGAGATTTGCTTCCAGCTCGTGTTGTTGTGCAGCAAGCGCCTGCAAGAGACTCTTTGCCTTAAAATAGCCATAATAATGTTCAATGACTTGGAGATAGAGTTTTTGGCGCGTGGATTCTTCGTTTTCGATACTGCTTGCAACAAGCGATTCTTGCGCTTCTTTGGCAAACGTGCTACGGAAGCCATCAAAGAGATTCCATTCGGCTTGCAATCCAAGCGTGAGCGTGCGGTATGACTGAAATACAGAGGGCTGATTGGTTTGCTCAAGCCCCACGCTCGCCCCAACTTTTGGAAAAAACGCACTCTCTAGTGAATCCTTTTTTGCTTTTTCTTTTTCAATGAGCCAAACAGACGCTCGCAATGGTTCGCTTTTTTGAACAGCAGCAAAAAGCGAACGCAAACTTGCAATTTCTTCAGCAAACGACAAAGCGACACAAACAAGAAAGACTGCCAACGTGCGCACAAACAATCCTTGAATTTTGTGTATTTGTGTATTATAGCATATTTTGAAATTCTTCAGCTGCAAGCAGCCGCAGAAAAGACTTTTATCCACACAATAGAAAACTTGCAAGGGTTTTGCGATTCAAATCATAGAAAAACACAAGCCGCTTTTACAATCTCAATTATAAATTATCCTTCAAAGTCTGCACGATATGCTGAATCTGCTCCTCGCTCAAATAAGGATTCATCGGCAAACTCAACACCTCCGCGCTCGCCTTCTCCGTCTCGGGGAAATCACCGAGCTCATGTCCAAGTGATTCAAAGCATTGCTGCAAATGCAAGCCCAAAGGATAATGCACAGCCGTTGGAATCTGTGCGCCATGCAGCCGCTCGGCGAGTGCATCGCGATTGGGCACACGCAAGGTGTATTGCGCCCATGACGATGTGCGCCCCTCACACACGCGCGGCACAACGACACCGCAACCTTCCAAAAGCTCGCTATACCGCTGTGCAACTTTGTTGCGCCGTGCGAGCGTGTCCTCGAAAATGCGCAATTTAATCCGCAAAACTGCCGCTTGCAATGAATCCAATCGTCCATTGATTCCAAGCAGCGGATGCACATAGCGTTCGCTTTGTCCATGCAGATGGAGCGAAAAAAGCCGCTCTGCTAACTCCTCGTTGCGCGTAAACACGGCGCCGCCATCACCATAGCAGCCCAAGGGCTTAGACGGGAAAAAACTTGTTGTTGCAATATCGCCAAATACGCTATCTTTGCGCCGATTAAAAGTCGCCCCGAAGCTCTGCGCGCCGTCAATGATGAGTCGCAAATCTTGCCTTTGGGCGATTTGTTCGAGCAACTCGAGGTTTGGCGGCTGCCCATAGAGACTCACAGCAAGAATCGCCTTAGTTTTGGGTGTAATCGCCGATTCGATTTGTGCGGGGTCGATATTGAAATCATCAGGCGCAATATCGACAAACACGGGCTTTACGCCAAGCAATGCGAGCATACTCGAGCTTGCGATGAAGCTAAAGGGTGTGGTGATGACTTCATCACCAGGTGCAAGCTCTAGCGCGAGAATCGCAAGCAAAAGTGCACTGCTGCCGCTACTGCACGCAATCGCCCTGCCCTCGCCCACAAACGCAGCAAGCTCGGTTTCGAGCCCACTCACCTCTTGCCCCATAATGTATTGCGCATTGCGCGCGATGTTTATCATCGCCTCTTCAATCTCGGCTTGTTGCTCGCGATGTGCCTCTTTGAGATTTGCAAAATCAATCGTCATATTCTACCTCCATAGTTTGCTCATTGAGCCGATAGCACGAGCCATCAAGGCTATCATGCGCAATGTTGCCCACAAATTCAAGCCGCACGCCTGCCTTATCAACCCAACCGATTTGCCGCGCCGGGTTACCCACAACAAGCGCGAACGCGGGGACATCACGCACAACAACAGCACCCGCACCAACGAGGGCATATTCGCCAATGCGCACGCCACAAACGATTGTGGCATTTGCCCCAACCGAGCAGCCGCGCTTTAGGATTGTCGGGCGAAACTCATTGCGGCGATTGATGAAGGCACGTGGGTTCATGACATTGGTAAAGACCATCGAGGGACCCAAAAACACGTCCTCTTCGCATTCCACACCCTCATAGACGCTCACGTTGTTTTGAATCTTGCAGCCTTTGCCAATGCGCACATTGGGACCAATCACGCAATTTTGCCCCACAGAGACGCCCGCGCCAAGTACGGTGCCGCTCAAAATATGACAAAAATGCCAAATCTTGCAATCGATGCCAATCTGCGCGCCATCGTCAATCACCGCGCTTTCGTGGGCAAAATAATCCATTGTTCTCCAAATCATTATCTGTGGAATTGTAGCATATTTTGGAATTGTAATATCTACACGGTTAAATGGTCACCGATTCCAATCCCCCAACCACAGCGCACGTGACAACGTTCCTGCCAAAGGCGATAATAGAGACGCAGCGCTGTGGAGTGCGACATATACAAGCGTAGCGCACATTTAAAAAGCGTGCAGGGGTTTGGAGGTGTTAGGGGGATAAGGGGATAATTATCATAAGAAACGCAAACATGTTGTTATTTGCTTTGGC
>CAMWUR010000061.1 GCA_947177485.1 uncultured Helicobacter sp. | reverse complement strand
TATTCCCCGCATCCACGCGTTCAACATAGATTGTGCCAATGTTATTATTAAATATACGAAAAAAGACAAAGATTCTATGATTTTTGCTCGAGATTCTGTGATGATTGAGAATCATTCGCTTGGTAGGTTTGCTGTTTGTTTGCTTTGATATGCATTGATTGTCATAAAAGCTTTATATTAATATTAAGTGTAATTTAAGTAGTATATTGATATGATAGATATAATAGGGTATTTTTTAAATTAGAATTGGGGTGTTGAGATTTATGGAGAATCGGGGGGGAGGGGGCGACTTTAGCCGCAACTCCGATTCTGTCATTGGAGGGCAAGCCCGAAGCAATCTAATGTGTTGGGTTGCCAAACATGGTGGATTGCCACGAGGCTAAAGCCTCTCGCAATGACGATAGCGGAATCTACTGATGTTCTATCTGTCATTGCGAGCATTCGTTAGAATGCGTGGCAATCAACCGTCTCTGAATGCTCGACACTGTGGATTGCCACGCTCGCACGTTGTGCTTGCTCGCAATGACGCAATGGCAGATTCTAAAACCGATTCCATTTGTCATGTTGAGCGAAGCCGAAACATCTCTTTGGAATCTATGCTATTTGATTCTCTCTAGTTTTCATCTTTCTTTGCGATTCTCTGTTTGGTATTTTTCTTCTAAGGGGGACAAGGGGGCTTAATTGCGAAGCAGCCCCCTTATCCCCCTAACACCCCCAATCCCCTAGCACGCTTTTTAAATGTGCGTTGCACTTGCATATGTCATAGTCCACAGCGCATGCGTCAACGTTATGCCTACGGCTCGAACATTGCCGCTGTGCGCTGTGGCTGGGAGAGCGGAATCGGTGAGCAATAGCACATGAAAAATTCTCTCGTCATTGCAGCGAGGCGCGAGCGTGGCAATCAACGAGCAGAGAATCCTAAATATTATCCATTTCCCTTTGTCATTCTGAACTCGCGTAAGCGAGTGAAGAATCTCATGTTGTAAGAATCATGAGATGTTTCGCTTTGCTCAACATGACAATTCATGACACCCACCCCCTAGCCCCCAGAGCACAGGGAGGGGGAACGTAACATTGGAGGCTGGATTTAGTTGCACTCATTCATGATTCTATGCGTGCACCTGATTCCATACCTTCAAATCGCACACATGATTAACTTGGCACAATCGTGTTTTTGCGTGCTGTTTTTTGGAGAGAGAATAGCAACAAAAAGAGAAATAGCATGTAAATGAGATTTAGTGTTTCGGAGGCGAAAGAATTGCCGCCGTAACATAACAACTTGACATTTCCAACGACAAAAAGGCATACTTCGGTGCTTTTGTTTTCTATGAGTTTGCCTAAGATGGGGAGGATTGAGCTGGGGTTGGAAAAGAGCATGAAAGCAGTAATGAGATAGGAAAGGATAAAAATACATTTTTTAATTTCACATGCACATATTTTATCTGAACAACATATAGCACAGCCAAATAATACAAAAAATATTAACACCATATAACATATTAATACAACAACAAATGCAAAATGCGGCTGGAAAGTGCAAATTATTAGCAATGCGCATATATCAATTAAAATTATAATAGCGAAAATAAGTTTTTTACAACATTCAAATAAAAAACAAATTGCTATGCTTACAAAGATTATACTAACAATAATTTCTACCAAAGGTGATATGGTCGTTGTACATATTTTGTTGCATAAACATAACACAAGATTTGCGATTCCAAATAACGCAATCAGAAAAATAACATTATTTAGAATCATCAATAAATTTGTGTGGTGGTCAGAGGTAAGGCGATAGCAATAGAGTTGGATTTCATCGATAAAATCTTTTCCATTGCTTAAAAGGAACTTGAACATGTCTGAACATTTGGAATTTTTTACTTCCTCTTTTCTTTTATATTCCAATTCAAGCTCTTTAGCATAGAGCTCCATTTTGTGGAAACGAGAAGCATCTATGAGGTTGCTATCTTTGATGAGGGCATTCTTAAAATTCTTATATGTATTGCGAAATTCATTCGCTAACTCATCTTTTTCTTTTTCATTATTCCCATCTATAATAGATTTGAGTTGTTCAAAATTAAGCAGTAATTGCTTTGTGTTAGTCAAATTAATGTATCCATTAAGTATAATTTGAAGAAAGTTAGGAATATTATTCATAGTAATATTATCTCTTTGTGGAATTTCCTCAAATTCTGTTCCGTAAAAATGTGCATTTTGATAAAATTCACTTTGTTTAAAATTTGCTTTGCCCTTAAATGTCGTCTCATCGAAATATGCATTATGTTCAAAAATCACCTCTTCAAAAGAAGCATTTTGTTCAAAATTCGATTCGGAAAAGAATACCCTTTTTTCAAAAAGGGAACGTGAAAAATCAACCTCTTGCTCAAAGGTTGAATTGAGAAAATAAAGAATTTCTTTAAAGGTTATTTGCTGTAATGTGATTGACTTTTTAAAGACACAGTTTATAAATTTAATTCTCTTATTATTACATTTCTTCAAAATATGCGAAATATTTTGCTTAATTATTAGCTCCTTTTTGCCCTCTTCTGGCTTGACGACAATCATTCCATTCTCCCATTTACATTCCTTGGGACTTAATCCAAACATTTCTCGAATCTTTTCTCGCGGTGCTTTCTTCTTTTTTGTTTCGTTATTTTCATCGGACATTTAATATACTCCTTTCCTTATTGAGTTGCTCTAGTAATCCAATGTGTCTTATTGCTCAAGTCGTTCAAATGTTCCCATGCATTTGCAGCATCTCACAATGACGAGATGTTTCGGCTATCGCCTCAACATGACAAATGGAGGTGCGGAATCGAGTGCACATCGCAAGTGCGACTAAAGCCGCACCTCCGTTTTGGGGCAAGGCACTAGCCTACATCTTTAATGCGGCTTGTGCTTCCAAGTCGCTATTCTCGCTTGCAGGCTTCAGAGAATTTGCGCAAATCTACTCCCACAATATCTGCGATATAATCAAGCTCATTTTCCTTGATTGTTTCGTCAGGATTTGCAAGCTCGACAATCTCCATTCCAAGCCCATTGCGTTGTGGTCTTAAAATGCGAATCTCATCGAGGCAATTGCAATCAATCATAAACGGAGAATGTGTGCTCACGATAAAAAGAATGCCTCTTTTTTGTGCGAGCTCTTTTAGATACTTGCGCAATCTCTTTTGTGTTGGAACACTCAAAGATTCTGCGACATCATCAATCAACACAATATCGCCTTTTTCCAAGCCATCGATTTGTTGGGCGAGGCTAAAGACAAAATCAAAGAGCCTCTTGAAGCCCATTCCTTGTTTTTCAAGCGACAATGCTTGCTCGCCCTTGTAAATCTCGAGCGCAAACTTGTCAACGTCGATGTTGAGCTCGAATCGATAGCTTTCTTCGCCCTCTTGCGTGCCATACAATGCATTAAAACCTTGAATGATTTGCATGATATTTTTTGTGTTTCCACCTTTAAAAAGCTTTGACTCTCGAATCTTGTCGGGCGTTGTCAAAAGGTCATCATCGCAAAATTGCGTTTCTTTGTAAAATACAATACGTGGAATGCGAAGTTGGTCATGTTTTTCATCTGAATTTTCTTGAGCTTTATGATGGTGAAAAAGAATATTTTTATCACCTTTAATATTCATGCAGGTAGCATAATGTCTTTGATGTAATTTTTCATTCTCAAGATAGATGGTGTATCCATTTTCCTTTACAACTGATGATTGAACGGGTAGCGAAGGGTTCTTAATATAATCAGCAAAATTTTGCTCCACATTGAGCTCTTCATACCCAACGACAAAAGGGCAATGCAAAAGCGTTGAGTCTTCCGTTTGCAATTTTTTATCGAATACTGGATAAT
Organism: uncultured Helicobacter sp.; assembly: GCA_947177485.1. Taxonomy (GTDB): domain Bacteria; phylum Campylobacterota; class Campylobacteria; order Campylobacterales; family Helicobacteraceae; genus NHYN01. Next base: position 6,440 of record CAMWUR010000061.1, on the reverse strand, counting down.
TACTGTCGCTCTTGAGTGGCTCTACCGTAATTTGCATAAACCTGCCACTACCAGAAGGATTTTTGAGTAGAAGCTTTGAAAGATTTTTTTCTTGCCAAATATAAACCTTAAAGCTATCGAATTCTTTTTGTAATTCCTTAAGATGTTCGTTCAAATCAAATTTTTCTCCCATTTGTTGTTTTTTTCGCGCTTCGCCACTTTTTCGTGCAACATCTTGAGGATAATGCAGATAATAAGAGTGTTCTCGACAAACTAGACCAATACATGTCGAAATACTAGGTGATTTGGGCATATCATCTTGCGATAAAAGTTTTGAATTGTCAAACTCTTTCGAGCCATTCAAAGACAAATACGAGTTTCCAAACTTTTCCAAAGCCTTCAACAGATTGCTTTTGCCTGAATTACTCTTGCCGAGGAGAATCGTCAATCCTCCAAGCTCTGATAAACGCAAAAATGCTTCTTGCGATTTATCGCCTTCACATATTCCAAGATTCCTAAAGTTACTAATTACGAATCTGAGAGTTTTCATTTTATTATCCTTTTATAGTATTGATATTTCCCAAAGTGGGAGAAATAACAAGGGGTGCGGTGTTTAAAGCCACACCCCTTGTTTTGTACCTAGTTTTAACTGGTACGCTTTAATCTGGCGGTATCCCTTTTAGAATACCTAGCCTTTCAAGTAGTATGCTAATTCACTGCTATCTTTGGTATTTAGTTTAACTTTACAATTTTAGTAATGACATAATTTAAACAAACCATAATAAAAAACTGCTGCGCTGTTTCTAGATTTTCTGCCGACAAGAAAAAGTTTGCTAGCCTTATTATCATCGATAATAGGCGGCACAAAAACTCTACTTTTGACAACCTTTGTCTTGATGCCAAAAGCGACAAAAGCTCTAGGCACAAGCATATAAAATACAATAAAGAAAGCATAACTTTCTCCTTAATATGTTAAAATATGCTTGCACTCATTTGAAGTGCAAGCAAGAGAGCATTGAACAATACCCCCTTGCTTGCACTTTACAGCTACTACTTACGCTACAATATGGCTGAATGCACCTACAATAGATTGTTATAGAACCTTGAACGCTTGCGTTCAATATCCCCCCCCCCCCAAGAGGGGGGCGATGCCTCGCATAGACATAGAATCCATGCAAAAGCAAAAGAGCAAGAGTTACGCCATAATATCCGTAACATTGCTCACAGCGCCAGCGGTTACGCCGTTGAGCTTAATGACGAGGTCATCGGTCGTGCTAGAAGCGTTGCCGCCAAGCGCGACAACATAGAAGTCGGTTGTGGTGTTGTCGCTATGATAGAACCCAACAATCTTGTTTGTTGCGCCCGTGAAGTGTGTTGCGACATAGAGCTTTTGGTCGAGCGTAATCGCGCCCGCGCCCTCGGCGTCTGCGTTTGTCCAAGCGAAATTAACGATTCCGCCCGCAACGTTCGCGACAAGCGCGCCGCCGGCAGCGTCCTCAAACCCATCGCCGCTCGCGAGGCTAAGGCTGCCGTTAGCCTGCACTTCAGAGCTTGTGAATAGCGAGCCGTCAAACTTGCTAATCGAGAGCCTATCGACATTCGTGTCGAAGTTGCTAATCTCATCGATAAAGTTTTGATTCGCCGCAACGCCTGTGAGTGTTTTGCTGTTAAATGTTACATAGCTATCAGCAGGCACGGTTGGGTCGGCGCTCACTCCGTTTGTGGTGGTTGCCTTGATGCCGTTTGTGTCAATCAGGCTAGGCTGTGTGGTAGTGAGTGTGCTGCTCACAGGAGCGAGAATCCCTTGTCCTGCTTGCCCTGTCGCGTCTGTAATTGTGAGCGTGTTGCCCTCGATTGACGTGGCAATCTTAGCCGCAACAATCTGCGTTGCTTCCCAATCGCTCACAACCACCGCGCCATTGACATTATCGCCCACAGACTTGTTGCCAAAGATATTCGCGACTTCAGCACCTGTGAGGTCTTTGGTCGCCACAACTGTTTTGCCGTTGAATGTATAGCTATGCCCAGCCATAAGGTCATCAAAGGTTACTTCAACCTTTGCGTCCGCAGCGTCTTTGCGCCCTGCGAGGGTGAGTATTGTTGCTGTGCCATTGATAACAAAAGAAAACTGTTGGTCTTCTGCGTAAATCAATGGATTAACAACCGAAACGCCGATTTTTTTGTCGGTAGGGTTTGTAATCGCAAAATTGCCCAAATCGAGTGTTTCGCTTAGCTTGAGGTTTGCAACAGTAGTAGTGGTAGTAGCAGTATATGTATTGCCACCATAATAGACAATAGCGTTAGCAAGAGTGCCGCCAGAAGAACCATTGAGCAAGTTAGTGATATATGTCGCCGCCCCTGTTGCGTTAACATCTCCTCCGCTTGCTTTGATTCCAATCTCAATCGTTTGGTCGCCGAAGCTAAATGCAAACACAGACAAACTGCCGTCTGCGATGTCAGCAGCAACAAGGTCTGCAGAAGTCCATGTCGCCCCTGCGTTGTCTAGCACATCTCCATACGCTTGTGTGATTTGTTGATGCGCAATCGCATTTGATGTAACAGGGCTATGTTGTGTGTTTGCTCCCCAAGTCATGTTAAGGTCGGCGATGTTGCTTTGTTTGCCAGAGTTGATGACAAATGTTGTCGCTGCTGTGGCGTGTTCCACTTTTGCGCCACTCCAAGCGCCTGTGAGGCTGTTGAAATTACCTGTGATTGCCATAACTGTTGTTGGGTCAACGTTAGAAGGAGTTCCCCCAGCGCTTTCGATTTTCCCTGTGGTACTTGGGTCAACAAATGCGCCCTTGCCAGCAACCCAAGCTTTAATCCCATCAGCGATTTGGTTCGCTGTGAGGTCAGCAAGCGCAACAACAGTGAGCCCGTCAATCGTAAAGGTTTCGCCTTGCTCGAGCTTGAGGCTGCCGAGGTCGACGGTGTAGCTCTCGTTCACTCCGCTGCGTCCGCCACCAACGCTAAGGCTAATGGTCTCGACAGTGCTGTTGCTAAGGCTAATCACATCTTTGCCTTTGCTTGCGATAATCTCGATAGCCTGTGCGCCATCGCGAGAATCAATCACAACATCTGTGCTGAGTGTTACGCCGTTTGCGCCGCTTAGGTCGATTGTGAGCTTGTCATAGTCTTTGCTCGCAATCTGTGTTGGGTTTGCTGCACCGAGGCTTCCGCTTAGTGTGATAGTTTTGGTGTCTTGCCCAGCGGTAATCAAAAACTTATCAGTCCCTGTTGTGCCATCGAGCGTGATTGTTGCTTCTCTGCTTGTGATGTTGATGGTTTGGGTGTCTTTGATTGTATTGGGTTGGACATTGAGCCCGCCGAGGTCGGCTGCGCCTTTTTCTTGATAGACTGTGCCGCTAAATCCTGTGGCATAAGAGAGGCTCGCTTTGCCCTCTGTGTTGCCGATGAGCACAATGTCGCCAATGTTGTTGTTGAACAAGCCGTCTGCGCTTTCGATTTGTCCATTGAGTTTAATCGTGATGTCTTGTCCGCTTAGTGTGCCGGTCGTAATCGCGCCTTTGGTTGTGATGTTCAAAACCCCTGCGTTTTCGCCATAGATTCCGGCGATGCCATTCACATTGGGTTTTGCAGAGACATTGCCGAGCAACAATCGCCCGCTATATTGTGAGCCATCGAATGTGAGGGCATTGCGTGTGTCGATGTCGCCAAATTGGATTCCGCCTACGCCGATGAGCTTGGCATTGGTGAGGCTTGGCAATGTGGCGGCGCGAAGGTCGACAGAATCATCGAGCGCTTGGCTGCTTGCGTTGTCGCCTTTGGCGGTTGTGTCGATTGTGAGTGTCTCGACAGAGCTTAGGTGGTTGCTATTGCCATTAATCTCGTTTGGCTTGAGCTTGAGCTTCTTATCGCCTGTGTAGTTGGTGATGTTGAGCGTTGTTGCGTTGTCAAACTTCAAGAAGCCCTCGAATCCTTGCCCTGTGAGGTCGAGGTTGACGGTCTTGGCATTGGAGAGGTTAACGATACCCTGCCCTAACTTGCCGTTTGCGTCCCCTGTGGTGTTGTCTTTAAGGTCTGTGTCTGCACCATTGAGGGTGAGATTCACAGTGCCTTTGGTGTCAACAAGCACATCTTGCCCATCTGTTGCGCCGTTGTAAATCACGCTCAAGTTTTTCTCGCCAAGCCCTGTGAGGCGAACGTTCGCTGCGTCTTGGAATGTGATGGTCTTGAGGTCGGCACTGCGGTCTGCGACTTGGACATCGGCAAACACATCTTGTTTGGTCGTTGTGCCGTCTGGTTGTAGGACGTCTTCTTCGCCGACTTTTTGGTTTTCAGTCACGGTGCCGAGGTTGATGAGCAACGAATCGCCCGGATTCTTGGTTGTCGTGCCAAATACGAGGTGTTCAATCGTGTTGAAATTGTAGGTATTGGTACGTGCGACATTGTCGACTTGCCCAACGAGCGTCAATGTGTCGCCGCCGTTGCCTGTTGTGGAGTCGTATTTGTCCGCTCCGAGGTCGACAACAGCGTTTTGCGCAAGACGAGACACGTCAAGCACGACTTTGTCGTTGCCTTCGCCTGTGCTGAAATAGTCAAACACGCCGGTTGCGTTGTTTCCACCTGTTTTTGGGTCGGTCGCACGAACGATTAGGTTACCCGCTGCGGCTGCGGCGTTGAAGTAGTTCACGCCAGAGCTAAGGTTGGTGTCGAGGTCGCCGGTGCCGGTTACGGTAATGCGCGTTACACCACTGTTTGCGATGTCGACATAGTTTTTGCCGCTCACGGCGAGGTTTAGCATCTGAATCCCACTCAACACGCTGCCATCGGCACCGCCAATGTAGCTACCACTGCCGATTCCAAACTGCACAGTATGGTTGTTGCGCCCTGTGTCATCAGACGCTGCACCGACATTTTTAAGGCTAAGGTTCAAGTTCCCACCAGCAGGGCGGTTGTTGAAGGTAAGGCTTGTAACACCCCCTGTTTGTGTGCTGCCGCCTGAAGCAGGCATTGTGTTTGCGACACCATCGAGCTCGATAAGGAGATATTCATTATAGTCGATGTTTTGCAAGTTGATGCCGTTGCTGCCTTTGATGCTGTATGTGTAGACATCTTTGATTCCGAGCGCGTTGAAGCTGATGTTCTCGTTGTGGGTTGTGTTGGTCAAAACGATTTTTTCAACGCCGGTGATTTTACCAGCGCCGCTTAAGCCCTCAAAGCTATTGCCCATATCGACATAGAGCGTGTCATAGCCCGCGCCTGCCTCAATCTGAGTCGAGGTTTGCAATGTGGGAGCAGCAGCAGCGCCAGATTGAGGAATGCTCGCATAGATATTATCGTCAAAAGCTGTCGTTACTTTGTATGCCCCTGCACTTGAGCCTTCGGGCACTGTTGGCAATGCGCTTGCTTGTGTGCCACCGAGCGTGATGTCGTTGCCACCGCTAAGTTTTGCAGGATAACGCAAAGCCAAGCCTTCGAGTTTGGCGAGGTTGTTTTCAACAGCGGTTTTGTAGTTGTCTTTTGTGATGTTTTCGAGCCCGCCCGCACCGTCAAAGGTGAGGTTCGCTGCGCCCGCGTCTCCGCCAACTCTTGTCGCTGCTTGGTTTGAGACTGCGACTTTGCCCCCAAAGACATCAGCGCCTGCTCGAGCAAGCGCGCTATGGGTTGCCCATTGCGATTCGTCCATGTATGCGGGGCGAGTCATCGCACCATCAGTACTCCACGCATTGACGCTGCTAAGGAATCGGAGCACAGTATCGCCGCGGCTCCATGGTTGCTGGCTCGCTGTGGCTTCGTGTGTGCCTGTGGTTTCGTTGAACACCTTGCCTTCGGCTTGGTTGGTCCAATAGGTGATTCCATCGAGGTCATCGCTAGGGGTTTTGCCAAGCGCGTTTTTGTAGAGGCGCTCGATGAATGCGCGTCCAGTTTCGGTTACCCCGCCATTATCAGCGATGATGTTGTTCACAAGTTGTGCATTGTATGCTTGCCCCGCATATTTTTGTGCGGTTGTTGCGTCAATCGCTCGATTGTAGAGTGCAACAAAGAGTTGTGAAACTTGGTTTGCTGTTGCCATTGTGGCTCCTTAATATAAATTTCGATATTGTTTTGTGATGCTGTGGACACATACACGAACATTGAAGATGAGTGACAGAATAGGTTTGGTGATTCTTGGGCAGATGTTGGGTGCAGCTGTGATGTGCCATTTGAGATGTTTCGGCTATCGCCTCAACATGACAAAGAATCGAAGCGTCATTGCGAGAGTCCGTTAGGACGCGTGGCAATCCACCGTATGGGCTACCTTGCGAATCCCTTTGTCATTCTAAACCTGCTTTGCAAGTGAAGAATCCCTTTGTCATTCTGAAGCCTTTAGGCTGAAGAATCTCATGTTGTAAGAATCCAAAGAGATGTTTCGCGTAAGCTCAACATGACAAAGGACTGCAAGAATCATGAGATGTTTCGGCTTTGCCTCAACATGACAAATCAAATCTTCGGAGATG
>CAMWUR010000060.1 GCA_947177485.1 uncultured Helicobacter sp. | reverse complement strand
TATTATAAGAAACGCAACCACGTTACTGTTTGCTTTGGCAAATAAGCCCCCTTATCCCCCTTAGAAGAAAAACACCAAGTAGAGAATCTCAAAGAAATAGGATAACGAGACAAAATCAAAAGCGACATGGAATTTAAAAGAGATGTTTCGCTTCGCTCAACATGACAAATGGAGGTGCGGAATTGAGCGCACATATAAAATGATGAGTGCGACTAAAGTCGCACCTCCAAATACAACATCAACCTCCACCTTTAACACCTATTCAAAACACCTTAATAAAAACACTCCCACCTTGCTCTTTGATTTGTGTAAAAGGCAGTGATCTTGCCAAATCGGTTAATTTTTCATAACCATAGTTCCTTGGGTCAAAGTTTGGATTGCTTTTATACAAAGAAGCGCCAAAAGTAGCGAGCGGCATCATTCCGTCATTATAAAAAGAGATTCCAAGAGTGGCGAGGTGAAATATTTTGCGCAATTCTAATATCGTATCGGGCTTTAACATCTGTTTGCGTAACTCGAGAGTTTCAGTTTTGGCTTGCATAGGTTTATGCCCAACATAAAAAAACTGATGGCATGAATTTTGCAAAATATCCAAAGTCATGTACCTGCCAAAGCCATAAACTTTGAGCCCCTTTTCGCGGATTTTTTGCACAAGATGTGTGAAGTCGCTATCGGACGAAACGAGACAGAATCCATCGAGATTTGCCGTCAGGAGCAGCTCCATCGCATCAATCACAAGTGCAATATCACTCGAATTTTTGCCTGCAACAAAATTGAAATGATGACGTGGGACAATCGCATATCTCACAATCATTTCTTGCCAAATCGTTCCCGCCTTGCTCCAATCGCCATAGGCACGGCGAATGCTAATGTTATTGTGTTGAATAATCTGAAAAACCCTATCTACCGCATGGGGCGAGACATTCTCAATGTCGATGAGCAGCGCAAGCGTCTTGTCGCAAATATCCAATACAACACGTTGCTCATCATCATTATTGTCTCCTTTGTAAAAATCACTCTGTTCTGGCTCAAGCGGCTTTTTTTCTTTTTCGTTCCCTCGATTCTCGATGATAAAATTGGGGTCTTTGGTGCTCCATTTGTCGTCCAACAAAAGACAATCGTCTTTTTCGGGCTTGATGTTGTCATCGAAATCTTGGATATTATCGTCCACCTATGCCCCCAAATAACGTTTCTTAACTTCATTGTTATGGAGCAGGTTTTGTGCATCATCATGCAAAACAATCTGCCCATTTTCAAGCACATACGCACGGTTTGCGATTCCAAGAGCCAAAAATGCGTTTTGTTCAACAAGCAGAATATTCAGTCCCTCATTATGCAGATTTTTAATTGCCTCAAAAAGTTCGCCGATGACTTTTGGGGCAAGTCCGAGGCTTGGTTCATCGAGCATCAGCAGTTTGGGTTCGCTCATGAGAGCGCGCGCAATTGCAAGCATTTGCTGCTCACCCCCACTCATCGTGCCTGCCATTTGAGCTGCACGTTCTTTTAATCGTGGAAAGAGTGCATAAACTTTCGCGCGCAATGTGTCAAACCGCTCCATGTTGTGGTATGCACCCATGCGCAGATTCTCTTCGATGCTTAAATTCGCAAAGATACGTCGCCCCTCGGGCACAAGCGCAATTTTGTGCAAAACGATTTGATGTGTGGGGAGCTTAGAAAGGTTATGGTTGCAAAATCGCACGTCGCCTTTAGATTTGACAGCATTCAAAATGGCTTGTAGAGTTGTTGTTTTGCCCGCACCATTACTGCCAATCAGAGTTACAATCTCATTTCCTACCTCAAAGCTCACGTTATGCAACGCTTCAATCCGCCCATAGTAGGCATACAGATTGGATACATTCAACATGATATTTCCTGTATGCCAAGATAGGCGGCAATGACATCTTGATTGCTAATGGCTTCTTTGGGTGTTCCACTAAAAAGCACTTTGCCATAATCCAAAACCACAACTTGTTCGCATAATCGGTTGACAAAGGGCATATCATGTTCAATCAGCAAGAGTGTTAGCGCAAAGTCTTTGCGGATTGCGTGCAGTAGCGAGGCGAGCTCGTCTGTTTCGCTTGTGTTCATTCCTGCTGCTGGCTCATCGAGCAGCAAAAGCTTGGGCGCGCATGCAAGTGCTCGCGCAATCTCCACTTTGCGTTGCTGCCCATAGCTAAGTGTACGCGCATTGGTGTGCGCAAAGTCTACAATTTTGACATAATCCAGAATCTCAAGCGCCCTCGCGCGCGCCCGCCGCTCCTCGCCAAAAAAGCGCCCAAAACGAAAGGCTGCTTCTAAAAAGCTATAATGCAAAGAATGGTGCAAGCCTACAAGAACATTTTCGAGCACAGAGCAATCAAAAAGGCGGATATTTTGGAATGTACGTGCAATGCCGCTGCACACGACTTTATGAGCCTTGCTATCAATCGGCTTGCCCATAAAACAAATCGTGCCGCTCGTGGGTTTGAGATTTGCTGTAATCAAGTTAAACAACGTGGTTTTGCCCGCACCATTTGGACCAATCAATCCAAAAATGCTGCCATTCTCGACATCAAATGTTACATTATCAATGGCTTTAAGCCCCCCAAAGCTTTTGCAAACAGCATTGAGTTCTAGCAGTTTCATTTTCTGTCCCAAAGTTCTTTTTTGCCCATAATGCCCTCACGCATAAACAGCATGACAAATAGAAGAATCAACGAAAACACGACCATGCGCAATCCCGGATAGCTCCCATGGATTCCAATAAAACTCAAATCATCATCTAAAAATCGCAGCCATTCACCCCCACCAATCACAATCACAGCACCAATGACCGCACCGCTCGTGCTTCCAAGCCCGCCAAGCACGATGATGATGAGCAGCTTAAAGGTGAACTCAAAGCCATAATCTTTTGCCACAATGCTCCCTAAAAGCGCGGCAAGAAGCCCACCACCAACGCCTTGCACAAAAGCCGATGAACAAAAAGCAATGGTTTTGATTTTGAACGCGTCAATGCCCATTGCAATCGCCGCATCTTCGTCATCGCGCACTGCTTTCATTGCGCGCCCATATTTGGAATAAACGATTTGCAACACAAATATGCAGGTCATAAGCGCAAAGAATGCGCTCCAATAGAGATTGGTGTAACGTGGAATATCATCAAGCCCAATCGCGCCATTTGTGAGCGTACGTTCTTGTTCAATCACGATTTTGATGATAAAACCAAAGCCAAGCGTTACAATCGCAAGATAATCACCACGTACGCGAAAGGTTGGAATGGACAACAAAAACGCAAGGAGCATACAAAAAAGCCCACTTGCAATCAGTGCGGGCAAAAAGGCAGAATCGTTTGCCCACAGCACAATATCACTAATTCCGAGCGTGAACATATCAAGCTTACTCTCTTCGCTAAGGAGCAAAATTGCCGAGGTATAAGCACCGATTGCAACAAAGCCATTTGCACCAAGCGACAGCTGTCCTGTAACACCATTGATGAGGTTATAGCTCACAGCAAGTGCGGCATAAATGCAAATTTGGTTTGCCACAAACTGCCCATATTCGCCCAAGAACAACGAGCACAGCCACACGCACAACGCAAGTAAGGCATAGAGGCAGAGATGAAAAGCCACAACACGTGGTGAGCTTTGGTTGAGTTTTGCGTTCAATATTTTCTCCGTTGTCTCGCATTGTATCCTATTTTAGATTGCAAAAGGCTTATATTTTAGAATCGCAAAAGCTTAAAGCCCTTTACTGCCGCTTGGAATCATCAATCTAAAGCAGCGAACACGTTATCGCCACATCTTCACATGCGGCGCTATCATTGCGCATTGCCACGCATTCTAGCATGTTTTGCTATACTCAACTGACATGTTGTAGAAAATTTAAACAAAAATTCAGTTTATGGAGATATACTTCGATTTCCAAAATTCACAAAAAAGGAAAAGAATGATACAAAAAATCTCCTCAATGATGCTTGTAACGTCATTATTGCTCACAAATAACGCATTAGCTCGAGAAAATGGCGCATTTATTGGCGTTTCTCTTGGTAGAAGTCAATTGAGCTTGAATCAAACAGCAAGTGGCGTAACCCTGCCCTCATTTGGTGCTGCTAGCGATGTTTGGCTCAATGATAGCAACAAACGTCAAACAAATGGTGACATCATGCTTGGTGCGATTGTGGGCTATCGCTATTTTGTCTTGCCCAAAGTCGCCATTCGTGGCTATGGAGAATACGAATATGCGTTTGCAAAGATGAAAGATGGCGCGGGAGACAATCGCAATGCGAACTACATGCAAGCAATCTTGGGTGCAGACGCAATGTTGTATTTCAACAAAAGCACAAACGTTGCTCTTGGTGCGTTTGCTGGTGGGGGGATTGCGTATTCTCGCTATGATTCAAAATTGTTGCTAGACAAGGATAAAAACGCATTTGGTGCGGCAATGAACGCTGGTTTGCATGCTGATTTTGCACGTCGTCATGGAATCGATCTTGGCGTCAAGTTTCTCACAAATAAGGCAAGTGCAAAAAGTAATGTAGTGTATGAAAATATTGGCGTAAATGTTGTGAATCGTAATGGAAAAATTCGACATAAACCAGAGGTATTTTTACGTTATACATTTAATTTTTGATTTTATCTTGCGAGGCAAGCGCCGAAGCAATCAAACGTCCATGAATGCTTGACCGGTCGATTGCCACGCATTCTAAAGAACTCGCAATGACGATAGCTAGAATCTAAACGTTAGCGTATGACTACTTTAGGGGGCTCACAGAATGACTTCCAAAAGCGATAACAAAAGCCAAAGGCATTTGCGATTCTAAAATAGGTACGCTATCCTATCGCCTCAATTTCTTAGCAAGGAATCGCAATTGAACTATTGGGCAATTTTTGCGCTTGCAACCTCTAGTTTTGTCATTGGTGCGAGCGAATTTGTGATTGTTGGGCTGCTTTCAGACATCGCAAACGATTTGCATGTGAGCATTGCACAAGCAGGATTACTCATTTCTGCCTATGCGCTTAGCGTTGTATTCGGTGGTCCGCTGCTCGCCGTGCTCACCTTCAAACTCCCGCGCAAAACAACACTCATGCTCTTTTGCCTCTGCTTTGTCGTGGGCAATCTCTTGTGTGCGCTTGCAAGCAGTTATGCATGGCTCATGTTCGCACGTGTTGTGGCTGCGCTCGCGCATGGTGCGTTTTTTGGAATCGCATCTGTGAGCGCCGCAACGCTTTGCACAAAAGAAAAGCGCGGCGATGCGATTGCGCTTGTGTTTCTGGGGCTCACGCTCGCAAATGTGCTCGGCGTGCCGCTTGGTGCGCTTGTGGGCGAGCAATATGGCTGGCGTTTTCCGTTTTTTGCCATTGCGGCAATGGGCGTTGCGTCTTTGTGTTTTCTCGCGCTGTTTTTGCCAAACACGATTCCGATGCCCAAAGGCAAGGTGTTGCGTGAATTTATGATTCTGAAACGTTTCAATGTCCAAATGCCCCTTGCGCTCTCTGTTGTCGCCTCGACAAGCCTCTTTTGCCTCGTAACCTACATCAAGCCAATCCTACTCGATGTAACAATGGCGGGCAATGCAGCGATTGTGCCAATTATGGCAGTGTTTGGAATCGGGCTCACGATTGGCTCGATTCTGGGTGGCAAGCTCGCAAATGCGCGCGTGATTGCAAACACAATCTTTGTCATGTTCGCTGTGATAGTCATCATGCTTGCAATGTATTTTGCCCTGCCCCATCTCTTTGCATTTGGCGCGGCGATTTTGCTTTGGGGCGCTGTTGCGTTCGCGCTTTGCCCGATGTTGCAGATGATGATACTCTTGCAGGCGCGCGCTGCACCCAACCTCGCCTCGACATTCAACCAAAGCGCATTCAATCTCGGCAATTCTCTTGGTGCGGCGCTTGGCGCGGGGCTTATCGACCATGGCATGCCCCTTGCGTTTCTGCCGTTTGTGAGTGCGGGCGTCATGCTCTTTGGAATCTTTGGCGCAATTCATTTGCTCAAATATGTGCGCAAACAACGGCATTGAGATGGAGTGTTTGCTTGTGGATTGCCACGTTTGCGTTGCTCGCTCGCAATGACGAGATGTTTCGCGTAAGCCCAACATGACGATTGGAATCTTGTTTAAGAATCAACTATCCGTCATTGCTTAGAATGTTCTATGATTCCAAACAAATTTGACTCACCCCCTAACCCCCTCCGCAAGGGAGGGGGAGAATCGGCGGTGCGACTTTAGTCGCACACATATTAACATGTGCGATTGAAATCGCACCTCTTTAGGGAGTGTATGGAATAACTTCGCTACACGATAGCAAAAGTCAAAGGCTTTTTGCGATTCTAAAATTGATACACATACCGCACAAAAAATGCGGGCTTTTGGAGAATCTTGGCAGTGTTGTCAACGCGCACATCATCAACAAAACTGCCTGCCTTTTTGCTGACCTCATTCGCAAGATAGCGCGCGCCAATGTCGATTCCATGATGTGTTGCAATGTCCACATGCACACCTGCATTTGCCATATACCCAAGTGTTCCAGTCTTTTTAAACCCCTCGCCCGCCGCGCTCACAAGATAGGAATCGTAGCGGCTATACACAGCTCCAACGCCTGCAAAGGCACTGATTCCAAAGCTGGCATTGCGCATAAAATAATACATTCCATCGACACCTAACGTGAGATTGTAATATTTCGAGTTCCTATCGCCATCGATGCTGTTTTTGATTGTCGTGGGGTGGTATTCGTATTCCACATAGCCACGAATCGCAAGCTCTGGCTGCAAAAAGCTGCGCACCCCTGCAATTGCACCAAAATAATTCCTCGTGCTCGTGTTAAATCGATTGATTGTGCGCTCTCTTAGTTCAGTCGTTATGCTCGAAACATTCCCTTCGCCATCATCAACCTCTGTGGTTTGCGATGTGAGCGTATCGCTCGTGATGTCAAAATGCAATCGGCTTGTACCCATTGATAGCCCAATAAATAAGCTATTATCTTGTGCAAACACGACTGCACAGAGTAGCATCAAAATAAAAGAAACTCTTGTCATTGTCTCCCCCTTTTTACCCAAATAATCTACCCACCTACAACTGATAGAATCCTGAAATTCTATCCATGTGAGGCTTTATTGACAGATAAAAATAAATAAAGTAGAATGTAGAACCTGAAGTTTAAAGGAGAAAATATGACGTGGATTCAAAACTATGACCCATTGGGCAACCAATGGTTGAGTGCATTGGTTGCGTTTCTGCCCGTTGCGCTGTTCTTTTGTTGCCTGCTTTTGCTCAAGCTCAAAGGGCATGTCGCTGGGCTGCTTACCGTTGTGCTCGCAATGGCGATTGCCATTAGCGTTTATGGTATGCCTACTGCTATGGTTGGTGCAAGCTTTGTGTATGGATTTGTCTATGGAATGTGGCCGATTGCGTGGATTATTGTTGCAGCAATTTTCCTCTACAAGCTCACGGACAAATCAGGCTATTTTAGCATTTTGCGCGATAGCATCATCGCGATTACACCCGACCAACGTTTGCAGGTGATTCTGATTGGCTTTTGTTTTGGTGCATTCTTGGAAGGCGCTGTGGGCTTTGGCGGACCTGTCGCCATCACCGCAGCGCTGTTGGTTGGAATCGGGCTACCACCGCTGTATGCCGCTGGGCTTTGCCTGATTGCCAACACCGCACCTGTGGCGTTTGGTGCTGTTGGGATTCCGATTATCGCAATGGCTGGTGTTGTGGGCGTCCCTGCAATCGAGATTAGCGCTGTTGCAGGCAAGATGTTGCCCCCTTTATCGGTGTTTGTGCCCTTTTTCCTTGTCTATCTTATGAATGGATTCAAAGGAATCAAAGAAACATGGCCTGCTGTGCTCGTTGCGGGAGGGAGCTTTGCAATCGTGCAATTTATCACCGCAAATTTCTTGGGACCAGAATTGCCCGACATCGCCTCTGCCGTTGTTTCCATTGCCTGCACAACCATCTTTTTGCGCTTTTGGCAACCCGCAAAGCCCTTTGTGTTTGAGAGTACGAGCGACAAAAAAATCGAAGTCAAGAAGCATGCGACCAACCAAATCGTCCTTGCATGGTTGCCTTTTGTTGTGTTGATTATTGCGATTCTCATCTGGACACAGGGTTGGTTCAAGGCACTCTTTGTTGGCGAAGGCGCACTCGCTTTCACAACATTAAAATTTAATTTTGAAGCCCTAAGTGGCGTGATTCAAACTGCCCCCGTTGTTGTCGCTGAAAAAGCTGTCAATTCAACCTACACACTTCCGCTCATCAACACCGTTGGAACATCGATTCTGCTCACCGCGCTCATCACAATCCCATTGCTCAAAATCAAACCGAGTGTTGCAATTAGCGCTTTTGGCGAGACGCTCAACGAGATGAAAATGGCGATTCTGACTATCGGGCTTGTCGTTGGGTTTGCGTTCGTGTGCAACAACAGCGGAATCTCTGCTTCTCTTGCGCTCGCGTTTGCACAAACAGGCGATGCATTCGCATTTTTCTCGCCCATTGTGGGTTGGATTGGCGTATTCCTCACAGGGTCTGATACGAGCAGCAACCTCCTCTTTGGCACATTGCAGCAGCTCACGGCGCGTCAGATTGGCGTTCCTGAAGTCTTGTTCCTCGCAGCAAACAGCGTGGGTGGTGTTGTGGGCAAGATGATTAGCCCGCAGAGCATCGCGATTGCATGCGTTGCCGTGGGGCTCGTGGGCAGGGAATCGGAGCTATTCCGCTTTACCGTCAAGTATTCGATTGGATTTGTGATTATTATCGGAATCCTCGTGTATCTCGCTGCCTTTGTCTTTCCCGGAATCCTTGCCTAGATATTGATTCCAACGCGCACAAAGCCACGCACTCATCTGCTGGCTTGGTGCGCCGCTAAACCACTCGCAAAGGCGCATTCCATAGAGAATAATGAGCCACGAAACATAAATCCACAATAAAAAAAAGAGCAAAATCGAAAACGAGCCATAAATCGTGAGATAGGCTTTGTTGTAGAAAACATACGCGACAAAGAACCATTTGGAGCACATCCAAATCATCGCAACAACAAACGCCGCAAACCCCACCGCCCAATTGCTCAAAGGCTTGTTTGCCGAGATTTTAAAAACAACAAAAAACAAGACAGCCGTGATGAGGAACGGCGAAAGAGTAAAGAAACGCACGTTCATATCCACGCTCGCGAGCATATTTTGCACATAGCCGCTCAAAAAAATCGAGATTCCAATGCCGATGGGCAAAAGCGTTACGAGTGTCCAATAAATCGTGATGGAGTTCCAAAAATCGCGCACTTTGGATTGAAAGATTTTTGCTGCGATGTATTGAAAGTTCTTGAAAAAAAACACAGAAGTAATCAGAATTGAGATAAATCCAAGCTCGCCAAGCTTCGATGAATTTTGCAAAAACGTATCTAGATATTCGGAAACAACCTCTTCGTTGGTTGGAATCAGATTGGACAAAATGAGCTGCTTCATCTCAAGATAGAGATTATGAAAATTGGGCAAGGTTGCGATAATAGACAACACAACCAAAAGCAGAGGGACAAGGGCGAAGATGGTATAGAAACTCAAGCTAGCAGCATAGAAATTGAGCTCGGTATCGAGAATGGATTCGATAAGATTTTTCGCTCGTTTGATTTGCCGCCACATCATTAGACTCCTGATTTGAGATTCTGTTCCATCACCGCCTTTTTCACAAACGCATAGTGCCCAAACGCTAGAATTTGAAAAATCGCCATAAAAAAATTGACAATTGGAATAAGGCTCACTGTATAGAGCCCAAGCAACAATACAAAGAGCTCGATTCGATAGCGCTTATGGAGCCGCAAGGAGCCTTCGCGCGAAAAAAGCGAACCGATGACATCAAGAGTCATTGTGGATTTAAACAAAAAAAATAAGAGCGCGAAGATGACGATTCCATTGATAACAGGGATAAAATAGAGTGGAATACACAGCAAAAGCAAGCAGAAAAAAATCACCAAAACTTTGAGGAGCGCAACAGACGATTCCCAAAAACTAAGTCCATCGTCCATACGCACATTTGGATAATAATGTTTGTGAAGATATGCCATGAGATAGGGTGCATAGAAAATCGACAAAACAAGCTGCACCAACACAACCACGACAAAAAAACACAGAAAGTTGAGCGCGCTATTGAGAACCGTAATGAGCGCGCCGAGTGTCGACGTCCAAATCGAGCTGCTGTTTTCATCAACCAGCGCATAGCTTTGTGCAATCGACTCGAGCAGCCCTCCAAAAGCACTCCACGAAAACCACACAACAACAACCGCAACCACAAAGGGTACGCACATGAGCGCAAGCATACGCGGTTTTAGACAATCGCGTGCGCCTTTGAGATACGATTGGGCAATGAGTTCAAGCTCAAACTGCATGCTAAAATGCGGAATCTATTCAGCAATGCGCTGCGTCCGCTGCCCGTTGACATAGGTATGTTCAAGCACGAGATTACCATTTTTGTCCCATGCCTTAATCAAACCATCGAGTTTGCCATCGACATAGTTGGATTCTTCCCAAAGCTGCCCATTATCAAGCCAGATTCTGCGCGGACCATTCAGAATCCCGTTCGCGTATGTCTCCTCGCGCTGCAATTGCCCATTGCTATACCATAGCCGCCGAATGCCCTCAATCTTGCCATTAGCATAGACTGCCTCGCTGCCCAGCTGCCCATTGCTATACCAAATTTTCGCAACGCCATCGAGCTGCCCATTTGTGAAATAGGTCTCACTACGAACAAGACGATTATCATAATATTCTTTCCAAAGCCCGTCTCGTAAGCCTTCGGAATTGTATTGGTTAATGGTTGATGAGCACCCTGTGATACAGAGCACAAACAGAAAAACATTGATAGAGATAAAACTCTTGCGCATAGTGTCCCCTTTTGTTGGAATTATACAACACGACTTTTGACTTGTCAAGACGCGCCGCATCACTTTTGCGCTCCATTCCCTTTGTTTCTATATCGGCGATTGCGCATAAGATTTGAGTTTTGCCTATTTAGAATCTGCTCATCTTGTCATTGCAAGCTTTCATGAAACAATCAACAGTGTTGGACGTTCCTGTGTTTAGATTCCTAGATTGTTGATTGCTTGAGGCTTGCCTTCGCAATGACGTTTTGCCATTGCTCATTCATCTTAACGTCCCAACCACAAGCATTTCGTCTCCATTCATGCCAAAGGGATAATGGAGACGCAGCGCTATGGAACATGACATAGTCTAATCCTTTAAGAAGTGTGCAGGGGTTTGGGGGATTAAGGGGTAAGAGGGATAATTATCATAAGAAACGCAACCACGTTACTGTTTGCTTTGGCAAATAAGCCCCCTTGTCCCCCTTAGAAAAATAAACCATGCATAGAATCCAAAGAGATGTTTCGCTTACGCTCAACATGACA
>CAMWUR010000059.1 GCA_947177485.1 uncultured Helicobacter sp. | reverse complement strand
GATTCAACCTTTGTGCGTTGAAAATTTAAGATTGTGATGTGCATTGGGACTCCTTGTAGAATTTGAAAATTTTGAATTTACCAATATTTTTGATATGAACAAATTGTATATCATTTAAGAATGGTAATAGTTTTGTCTCATCATAGAACTTTAAAAGATTTGTATAAAAAATGATATAACCTTTTTGTGCATCATATAAACTCTGAAGCAAAAAGTCTGGCGACATAATATGGTAGTCATTATTGTAAAAAGCTGCATAAAAATCTTCTTTTGTTGCATAATATGTGCAATGGTCTGGAATATAAACTCTATACTTTGAAATATAAAGATGTCGTGCAATTTCCGTATCGTTACATAATAAATTCTTATATTCATCATTATAAATTTCTCTCATAAAATCTAATAATTCTCCTCGAATCTTAATGTGCTCTGGTAATTGTCTGTGATATTGAGAATTCTTGCGATACCACAAAAGAACAAAAATATTAAAGAGCAAAAATAGAATCAATAACCAAAAAGGAAAAACCAAACATGCTAAAATACATGCAAAAGGGATTCCAAATTCGATGTACCTTTGTGGTTCGCCCAAAAATCTTCCAAAACGCAAAGATGTTACAAAAAAGGCAAAAAAGCTGGCTGTAAGCAATAGAAAAAGATTCCATTGGACAGGGTCATATCTATCCCCACAAAAGAAATAGAACAGGAACACTATAATATTTAAAGGTGCTCCGAGCATAATTTCAACAACAGGATTCCCTAAGATATAAGCCTTATCTTTTTTAACCCAAAAATCATAAATAAAATCGCGCCAGACACTAGGACGAGCTGTTAATTGCCACACGGGCGCCATATATTTAAAATAATTTCTTTTGTGGTGGTATTGTGCAATCCAAAATTGCTTTGCAAGTTGAAAATTTGTGAGGCATTGGAATATAATAGCCAACACTCCAAGCAAAAGAAATTCAAAATGCAGCGTACAAATGGAAAGAAAAAGACTAGAGAATAAAAAAAACTGAAATGAGAATTGTGAACCTGTTAGCATAGCAATAACAATAAGCATTAAAATTCCATAAAACCCAACCTGACACAGAAAAGAATATTCCCATTCTATGCTCATGAGATAATAAAAACAAAAATATCCAAATAAGTGTCCTAATAAGAGCCCAAAGGCGCGAGCTGAAAGCCCCATAAACTTTGCATTCCATATTGCGTAGGTAATGGGAGTCAGAATAAATAGTAATGATACAAGCAAAAACGCAAATGTCGCATTTGGGAAATAATCCCCAAGAATATTATAGGCAAAAAATCCAAAAGCCATAATCATAAATAACATGATAATATGATTGATAACATTCGCTTTTTTGAGTAAAAAATAATTGGGAATAAATGAACAAAGCACATGATACAACTGTGGACATACACTAAAATATTGGTAGATTCTTTCAAAATTTGCAATTGGAAGATGATGATTGGCACGGATTAGGTTTGATAGTTTATAATGATAGGCATGGTCACTACCACCATAAGGATAATCCATTTTATTCACTATCCAAATAAAAAACAAACATGATAAAATATTTAAAATAACAAATAACATTGATACTTCCTAGAAAAATGCTTCTTTTGCATTGGAATGTCCAAAATTAAAAGCAGAATAATGTGCAAAAAGTTCGCCAAAACACTTATCTCTATAAAGTTTTTGCCATAATGTGAATGTTCCTTCTAAATCATTCAAGGCGAAATTTATATAAAAATATGCAATATTTTGAATAAAATCTTCCACACTATCACTCAAAGATTCAAAAAATCTATTGTCCGCAATGCGCAATAAAAAGTCATACTCATGCGCATTCAAAGACATCTTATGCGCTTTTGTATTATCCTCTTTCGCACCTTTGGTCAGATATGCAATGGTATTGAGCGAGCTTCCATTTGCCAAAAGTTCATTGTGGTATTTCGCAGCAGCTAGCGGTGTTTTGTCGTCTAATAAAACTTTATTTGTCGTAATTCCTAGATAGGCCACAATTCTATCCATCATTTCTTCGCGTGTTTTTGCAGACTTAAGCAATCCAAATAAAACAGGAAATCCACAATGATGCGCATATTCATAGCTCGCCGCCCACCACGAAAAACAAGCGCGTAAGAATTCCTTATACAACACATCATCTTTAAGACAGAATTGCTGTGGGTCTTGTCTGCCATAAACATACATCGTCAGCATGTTTTTCTTTGAGGCTATCATATCTATGGGATTGCGCAAGGTCGTCAGAATTTTGCAATCATGTTGCAAAAAAACCTCGCTGCCTAACATATAAGAATGGTCATCATGTAGACAATAGTATTGTTCCTCACTTGGTAGATTTATATCGAGAATATGGTGAATCGTCAAAATTGCTGTTTGCAAAGGACTATCCCCCATAATCAGATTTTTACTATCCATTTTTTCTGGAAATAATTCTGATAAATTCGCCGTGCAAATCTGTGGCCATTCCCCATTTTTGCTCACAATCGTTGTTTTTGTCATTAAGGTCTTAAAAAATTGTTCGTTATCTTTAAATGGATTCATTAGCGGAAAACCAAAAGGCGCAGCACAAGCAAATTGAATCCGATAGGGAGCAAAATAAATTTCTCTATGCCCATAGAGCAATTGATAGAGCAAAGACGTGCCCGTGCGCGACATAGAATTGATGAAAAGAAATTTCATAGATATTGCTCCACTAATTGTTCCAACACATTACGCGCCCCAAATCCTGTATTGCGCTTAGATTTGAGGGCAGAATAATCATCAAAATAGGGGCGCGCATCTTCATAGCGACACAATGTCTCTGTATTCAGAAACACATGGATAGGGTGAAATCCAAACATCAAATATGGCCCCCCCCCCGCACGGATTGAAGCACGCCATACATACATGCCACATCATCGGCATAGTGATAGGGACAGCGCACAAGCCCGTCCCAATTGACAAACGGCGCAAGCGGCAAAATGCCCTTTGTTGCTTGCATTGGAATGCAAAGATTGCTCTCATGTGTAATCCCTTTTTCCTTGCTTACTTGCAAGATTCTGCTGCTTGTCGCAAGGCTATGCGCTCGCATTGCTGTTGCTTCGGGAACAATGTCCATATAATAGCACAAAACTTCTTGATAATTCTTGCCATACACAAAATCGCCATTTAGCAACGGCAAAAAATTGGGGTGGATTCCAATCTCGAAATTCGGATTTGCGCGCAATCGCTCCAAAAGCGGGGTTGCATGTGTAGCAAACCATGTCGCTTTGACACCAAACGACTCGACAAGGTCAATGCAATACTCTAGCACCTCATCGCTCGCCCAGTCGATGTCAAACGTTAAGAATGTCTTACCCATATAGCTAGACGCAATATGCACATCAATCTCGCTCACACATGCAAATGCCATTTTGCTCCTTTGCCACTATATCGGCAACACAACCAAACGTTAAAGGCATGGAGCAAATCATTATGAATCTCAACCCCCCTGCCCCATAATCCTCCACGCATTCGCCTGCGCAAACACCGCCGCGCTGCTGGCGCGTAAAATGAGTTCGCCGCTGCTAAGCTTGCGCAAATGGCGCATTTTTTCGCGCTCTTTTTCGCTAAACCCTCCTTCAGCGCCAATCAGAATCTCGCGCACATTGCCCGCGCATTGCGCGAGGCTCTCGCCGCCAAAGTCGAACACGGCGGCATGCGGAAAGGCGCGCAAGAGAGAATCAAGGCTTTCTGCAAGCGCGATTTGCACGCAATCGCTGCGCCCACATTGCTCCGATGAATGACGTGCAATGCGCTGCAAACGTTCGATGTCAATGCGAAAATTTTGGCTCAACTCCGCTGGGAAAAATGTCATCTTTGCTGCTCCAAACTCATTGAGCAAAGGCAAATCGCGCTCAATCGCCTTGTTGTCAATAATCGCGCACAAAAGATGCAGGGCATGCGCGGGCTTGTTGGGCGCGAAAGTGTTCGATTCAAGAATGAGCGTTGCGTTCTTACGCGTGAGCGATTGTAATGTATACATATAGAGATTATCATCAAGCAAATTGCGAAAGGCAAACGCACCATGCGTCTTGCGCCGCGCACGAAAGAGATGCACGAAAAGCTCACCCTCGACACATAGTGTCGAATCGCCTGCTTGTGGGTGAAACGCAAAGCGCACGCTAGAGGCAGAAAAACGCCTGCAAAGGATAATTTTTGCCATTTTCGCGCAGCTCGACAAAAGCGCGCACGGCAACAAATTCTTCGGGCGTGTGGTGTTTGAGCCGCTCTTTGAGTTGCTCTATCATCTCCAAATCAGCGAGGACATAGAGATAGGCGAGCTCGGCTTCCTCGTTTTTGTTCGCAGTCTGTTCGGCAAAGGCGAGCCACATATCGGGCGACAGGATTTTTTTGAGCCTTCGCATAAACACAAGAATCTGTTTTGAATCGTAATGTGCAAGCTGCACAAATGCTTCGGCTTTGTCCGAATCAAAGCCCAGCTGTTTGCCCAACATCGACTCAAGCAGGGCGCGAGCAAGCTCGTCATTGATTTCGACATTTGCGATATAAGGCGCGACATCAGTTGTCGTCTGCAAAAGTGCGAGCAATGCGCTGCGCTTCGTGTCTGCCGATTCTGTATTGCGCTTGAGAATCTCGAGCGCATATTGGGGATTTTTTGCCAAACGATTCTGCCGCTCGAGGGCAACAAGAGGCGAATCATTGGGCACGCGAAATTGCCGCATATCGACAACCTCACCTTCGCCTAGCGCCTTATAGGCATTGAGAAAGGCATCAATCTTATCCACGCCACTAGGAACGGTATTGGGCAAAGGTTT
Organism: uncultured Helicobacter sp.; assembly: GCA_947177485.1. Classification (GTDB taxonomy): domain Bacteria; phylum Campylobacterota; class Campylobacteria; order Campylobacterales; family Helicobacteraceae; genus NHYN01. The sequence goes on along the minus strand of CAMWUR010000059.1, from coordinate 6,721 downwards.
GAGCTCAAATCGTTGGAGAACGCGAGAAATCTCATCGATTTTGGGGTTTTTGAAGCTTAAGCTTTCATGCGTGCCAATCGTTTGTGCATAAATCTGCTCAATGAGTTTTGCATAGTCATGCCTGACACGGCTACTAAACAAAAAAGCACGGACTTTGTTCACCAGAGCAGCCACGCACACAATGGCAAAAAAAACAGCCACAGGCAACACAATCCATACAGCCACAGGCAACACAATCTCATATTCATCTCCCCATAGCAAAAAAGGCAAAGGATAGCGATATTCTGCTGCGGTGAGCGTGTGCGTATAGAGCACAACCACGAGCGAAAAAACTGCCCATACAATCACAAGAGTTCTAAGCCTCATCGGCGCCTCCTTTGTCCATTTTCACGTTCGATATGCTCATGGCAAACAATGCAATAACGTGCATGCGGCTTGGCAAAGAGCCGCTCGATGTCGATATGGTCGCCACACATTTCGCAGATTCCATAAGTTTTTTCCTCAATCTTTTTGATTGCATATTCAATCTCGTCATATTCGATGCGAAAATGGCGCATCAACGTGTCGTCCAAAAAACTCTCGGCGTTGGCGATAGCATGGTCGCCTTCATCACGTAGCTCCTCCTCCTCGCCCGAGCGTTCGTCATGGCGTAAAAACACATTACGAAGCTCATTCTGACGTTCTAATAGTTGTTGGTATAGCACCTGAAAGGTTTTTTTCATTCTCTCTCCTATTTGTGATAGGGGTGATTGTGCATCAGACTCAATGCACGATAGATTTGCTCCAATGCAACCAACATCGCGATTCTGTGCGACATTGTGAGCTTAGATAGCGAAACAACTGCATCGCATTGCGATAAAAAGTGCTCGCTTAATCCATACGCACCACCAATGAAAAAATGCACTTTTTGTTGGTTTTTGAGCAAATCAACAAACCCAAAGCTATCGACTATCTTACCATGTGGCGCAAGTCCAATGCAAAAGGCTCCGCCTAGATAGGGCGCAAAGGCTTCGCTATATGAATCCTGCGCCAATGTTTGTTGCTTTTGGGCAATGCGAATTTTCTTAGAAAATAGATAAAGCACCTCTACCTCGCTGTCTAACCCCCGACACAACCGAGTAAAGCGCGACACCTCATCGTCTAGCCCTCCTTTTTGTGATTTAGAAATGCAGCACAGGCGAATTTTGTTCATAGTCATTCAAAAAACGTAGCAAAAAACCCACTCTTGCTTTGAGGTCTTTGCGCGAAACAACCATATCGATAAGCCCATGTTCGAGCAAAAATTCTGCTTTTTGGAATCCTTCGGGCAAATCTGTGCCGATTGTTTGTTTGATGACACGCGCGCCAGCAAAGCCCACGGTAGCGCCTGGCTCGGCGATGATAATATCGCCCAAAAACGCAAAAGACGCGCTGACACCGCCGAGTGTTGGGTCGGTGAGAATCGACACAAAAGGGAGCTTCGCTTCTGAAAGTTTTGCTAAAGCCGCACTTGTTTTTGCCATTTGCATAAGCGAAAAGGTGGATTCTTGCATGCGTGCGCCGCCGCTTGCACTGACAATCACAAGCCCTTGATGATTCACAATCGCGCGTTTAATCGCACGGACAATCTTTTCCCCTTCGACAGAACCCATCGAACCGCCCATAAAGCTAAAATCAAAAAGGACGATTTGCGCGCCCACGCCATCAATTAAGCATTCACCGGCAAGCACAGAGCTCGGACGTCCACATTTCTCCTCGCCCTCTTCGATGCGCCGCTCATAGCTTTTTTTGTCCACAAATGCAATGGGGTCCACGGGGCAGAGGTCTTTGTCGTATTCCACAAGGCTGTCCTCATCGCAAAGCATAGCAATGCGCTCGGTCAGCGAGATTTTGAGATGATAATTACATTTGGGGCAGACATTATGCTGTGCAGCCACTTCCTTATAATACATAAGCGCATTGCAACCCGGACATTTCACCCATGTTGTTGCCGATGCGGATTCTGTGTCTTTTTTTTCTTTTTCTTCTTTGGCAAAATTTTTAAAAAAACTCGCAAAACCCATTAAGATTCCTTTAATAACTCATAGACTTGGTCGAAAATATCGCGGTTGTACGAGAGCAATAGAATCTGCTTATCGCGATACACCAGCGCATCATGGCACAAAAACAAGCCTGCTTGTATATCATATTTGCGCAACCGACCCTTATAAACAACAAAAGAAACCATACGTGTGTATGCGAGTGAAACGGCGCTCGCGCCGAGCGAACGTGATTTAAAGCCATTTTTATGCAGAATCGTGGCGAGCTTGCCATGTTTGAAAGCGGATTCGAAAATTCCAGCCTTTGGCACAGATTCTGTTTGGGTATAGGGCAAGAGAACATCGCCGCGCAACACGAATGCCGCGCCGTTTTTATAATCGCTATCACGGAAGAAGATTTCGCCTGTGCAATAGTTAGCAATAAGGGCAGCGAGAATCTCGCCGTTTGCGTCTGTATAAGCAAGCGAAGCACCATAATATGGGATTGAAGAGCAGAAATTATCGCTCCCATCGAGTGGGTCAATGATGATGATGTTACGTTCTTTAGGCAAGATAGGAACTTTTGGCAAAAAAGGGTTATGGAGAAAGGATTGCGGAGATTCGATGAGCCCAGATTCTTCAGTATCAAGAATCCCAAATGGGGCGAGATGTGTGTAGAAAATCGACTCGCACAGCAAATCAGCACCAACACTCACATCGCCTCCAACGCCTTGGGAATAGCGTTTATACAGCACCTCTTTGGGGGTGGTCAGTAGGCATGAACAGATTTCTTGCACAGCTGCAGTGGCTGCATCGATAAAGGCTGTTAGCGCCATGCCCCAAATCCTTTTGCAAAAATGATTGCCTGCATTATAGCAAAATAATGCTAAAATTGCCAAAAAGATTGGGGCACGTACAATGCAAGGTTTCATTCTTTCGCTCCAACCCGTGCGCGATGAAGATTTATGGGTCTCTGTCCTCACGTCCGAATCGCTGCTGTCGCTCTATCGCTTCTATGGTGTGCGGCATAGCGTGATTGCGCTGGGACACAAAATCGACTTTTGCACCAAAACGCAAGGCAAACGAGGCATTCTCTGCTTGCGAGATGTGCTCCATCTTGGCTTTTTGTGGGAAGAAGAGCGGAGCAAAAAGCTCGTGTGGCAAGAGTTTATACGTCTATTGTTTGCACATCTTCGAGATGTCGAACATATCGAAGAATTTTACTATGCCTTGCTGTGCGAAATGGCACACAAAATGTCTAAACAAAATCCACACAGAATCGCATGCGAAGCCTACGCGAAGATTCTCGCCTTTGAGGGGCGGGCAAATGCACTAGAAGTCTGCTTTGTCTGCGGCAAGCCTTTGAGCGCGCGTTGCGCACTTGGGCGAGCACTACTTGGAATCTGTGAAAATTGCCTGCAAGGCGATGTTGCTGCGTTCGAGACGCAAAAAATCAGCTATTTTTTGCACAATAGCGATGCAATGTTGCTCGAAGATAGGGAGATTATCAAGCTTTGGAGTGTCGTTGCGCGCGGACTATAAAATATTGATGCCACTTGTTAAATAAAATTATGCTAGACTCTCTCATGCAAGTTTATGATTGTTAGGGTTTTACTGAACTATAAGGAGACGCAATGCAAATCCCAAAAGACATCTATGACGCGATGATTGCTCACGCACAAGAGGGCTTTCCACTCGAAGTTTGTGGCTATCTCGGCGGTGTCAAAGAAAATGGCGAAATTTGCGTACGCAAACATTACAGGCTCACCAATACAGACAAGAGCAATGAACATTTTACAATGGACCCAAAAGAACAATTTGAAACGTTCAAAGATGCAAAAGCGCACAACCTTAGCTTACTTGTCTGCTATCATTCTCACCCCGAATCGCCCGCGCGCCCGTCTCTTGAAGACATTCGCCTTGCTTATGACCCGAACATCAACTACACGATTCTTTCATTACAAGAGCGCAATGCGCCTGTGATGAAGGCATTCTGGATTCAAAATGGGCATGTTAGCCAAGAAGAAATAAAAATCATCTAAAGGAAACCAATGAGCAGTTATGCAATCCCCCAATCTGTCTATACCGACCTTGAAGCCCTTCGCAAAGGACACAATGACTTTGCGCAAGGCAAGCTTGACGCACTCACTTTTAAGACAATCCGCGTCCCATTTGGAATCTACGAACAGCGCGAACCCGATACCTATATGTTGCGCCTTAAAAGCGCCGCATGCTCCATCTCGCCTAAGCAATTGCGCGGGCTCGCAAAGCTCGCAGGTGAATATGCCAACCCGCTTTTGCATATCACAACCCGCGGCGGCGTACAACTGCATTATGGCAAATACGAAGATCTCGTTGTCCTCACCGAAAAAATCATGGCTTTGGGACTTAGCGGGCGCGGCAGCGGCGGCAACACCGTGCGCAATATTGTCGCCGACCCGCTTGCTGGGCTCGCTCCCGATGAAGCATTCGATGTAACGTCCTATGCCAATGCGCTCACAAGCAAGATGTTAGCACTCAAAGATTCCTACAATCTCCCACGCAAATTCAAGATTGCCTTCAGCGGTAGCAGCGCCGACCGCGCTGTTGCGACCATTACCGATGTTGGTTTCATCGCCACAATCAAAGACGGCAAGCGCGGCTTTGTCGTGTATCTCGCTGGTGGAATGGGCGCAAAAATGCGACTTGGGTATCGATTTCTCGACTTCTTGCCCGCCGAAGAGGCATTCTTGCTTGCGCAAGCAACCAAACAAGTCTTTGACCGCACAGGCAACCGCCGCAACAAACATGCGGCACGATTACGTTTTGTCGCCGACAATTTGGGCGAAGAAAAGCTTAGTAGCTTAGTCCTTGCTGAAATGGAATCACTGCGCGACAAAATCGATTGGCAGCTCGATTTGCACGAGGTGCAATACCCAGAACCCGTTGTTGAGCCGATTCCGTCAATGACTGACGAGCAAAAAGTATGGTGGAATCGCTTCGTAATTCCCCAAAAACAAGCGGGCTATTTCGCTGCTAAAATCCCGCTAAAGCTTGGCGACATTCCCACAGAATGGGCACTCAAGCTCGCCGACATACTCGAACCGCTTGGCGAAGAAACAATCCGGTTCACCTCGAGTCAAAATATGTATCTCTGCAATTTGCGCGCAAAAGATTTATTGCAAATTTATCCATTGATTATGGAATACTCCGAACAAAGTAAAAAGCCCGTCGTCATTGGCGATATGGTTGCCTGCACAGGTGCAGCAACATGCCAGCTTGGAATCTGCCGCCCACGCGGCGCAACGCTCAAAATCGAGGAACAGCTTGCACATGAAAACCTCAATCTCGATAGCATTCAAGGATTCAGTATCCATATCTCGGGCTGCCCAAATTCTTGCGGCAATCATGCAACAGGCGATTTGGGATTCTTTGGCAAAGTCTCGCGCGAAGATGGCTACCCCTACCCTGCATACAATGTCCTTGTAGGCGCAATCATCGAGGAGGGCAAAACACAGCTTGGCAGACGCATTGGCGAAGTGGCAGCATTTCATCTCCCCCGTTTTGTGAGTGAAGTTTTACGTCTTTGGACAGAAAATAAGCCAAAATATGCCGATTTTCGCGCGTATCTTGCTAGCGGTGGCGAAGAAGAAATCATCGCCCTCACGAAGAAATATAAAAAAGTTCCAAATTTCAAAGATGATAAAAATCCCTATTTCGACTTCAGCAGCGATGAGCTCTTCTCGCTAAAGGGACGCGGAACGGGCGAATGTAGCGCAGGAATGTATGACCTTATCGAGGCAGACAAGAAGACGATGCTTGAGCTTGTTGAGGCTGCACGCAATGGGCAAAAGGTGGATTATGACGTCATCTGCCTACTCGCCTGCCGTATGCTGCTTGTTGCACGTGGGCAAGAAGCGCGCGACAAAGAGGGCGTGTATCGCGCCTTCAAGCTGCATTTTATCGAAGCCGGTTTGATTGATAAAAAGTATCTTCCTGTCATTAAAGATTCATGCGATTCGAGCGTACTCGAGCTCGCAGACGCGGTTGTTGCGCTATATGCTACAATGGACAATAGCTTCAACTTCCAAAACAAAAACATTGAACGCGTTGCAAAAGAAGCGCCAGAGGCGGCAAGCGGAAGTACAGGCGCATTTGCCGATTTTCGCGGTGTGGCATGCCCCATGAATTTTGTCAAGACCAAAATGGAACTTTCTAAGTTGCAAAGTGGCGCGCTGCTTGAGATTCTGCTCGATGATGGTGAGCCAATCGAGAATGTTCCCGCTTCACTCAAGGGCGAAGGGCACAAAATCCTCGCTACCACACGCGAAGGAGCGCATTGGCGTGTGAAAATCCAAAAGGCGTGATAAAACGATTCTGCTATCCATACATTGCGGGGCTGCAAAGCGAAGCAATCAACCGTGTTAGAACGCTTGATACGGTTGCTCGCATGACGACTCGAGCGCACAACGGCTATGTTCGAGCCGAAAGGCATCACATAGACGCAGCGCTGTGGAGTGCGACATATACAAGCGTAGCGCACATTTAAAAAGCGTGCAGGGGTTTGGGGGATTATAAGGGAGATAAGGGGATAAACTATCATAAGAAACGCAAATATGTTGTTGTTTGCTTTGGCAAGTAGCGCCCCTTGTCCCCCTTATAAAACAACCACATTGAGAATCTCAAAACAAAATCTAATGCTTTGTCATTCTGAAGCCTTTAGGCTGAAGAATCTCATGTTGTCA
>CAMWUR010000058.1 GCA_947177485.1 uncultured Helicobacter sp. | reverse complement strand
GACAAATAGCAAATTTTCTAGCAAGATTCCATTCCCTCAACCACAGCGCGCAACGTCTATGTTCGAACCAAAAGGCATAACAGAGACGCAGCGCTGTGGCTGGGGATTCTAGAATCGATGAGCAAGAGCAAATCGTCATTGCGAGTGTCCGCTAGTGGCAATCGTCATGTCGAGCGTCCAGACACAAACGGGCATATAGGTTAAGCGCGGCTTTTGTCAAGCTATGCTATACTATACAAAAAGGATAGTTTTGGAACGCAGAATCTTATGGGTGAGCCCTTATAGCCTACATGACACAAGCAGCGGCGCGGCGATTCAATGCCGCACAATGCTCGAATGCCTCGCTAAAGAAGGAATCAAGGTCATAGTCTTAGGAAGCTTTTGCTTCGATAGTCCACGTGGCACAACCTATTTCCCAAAACTCGAAGAAGAACTCAAGGCTCGTGGCACACAGCCTGTGGTTCTCAACGATAAAGAGCACAACATCACCTACCACTACACCGTTTGTGCCAGCCGCTCGATGTCTGTTTTCACGCATGATGAAGCGTGGCGATTCTACATGTATTATTGCGCGCTACTCAATAGCTTCCGCCCCGATATTGTTATGGGCTATGGCATGGGCACATGCGGTGTGAGCGTGCAAGCAGAAGCAAAAAGGCGCGGCATTCCCTTTGTCTACCCAATCTGCAATGGCAACCACCCACATTATGACTTCAACGATTGCAGCTTGCTCATCACAGAGAGCAAAGCAACCGCGATTCTTTATGCACAACGTGACCGCATGAATGTCGTCCCATGCGGAATTTTTATCCGCCCTGAAAAATACATCGCCCAAAATCGTGACCCAAAATACATCACACTCGTCAATCCCGACCCAACAAAGGGCATTAGTATCTTTGCTAAACTTGCGCTAAAAGCACATGAAAGCGGGCTTTTGCAAAAACACAATCTCTCTTTCCTCGTTGTCCAAAGTCGTGGGACATTCGAGCAAAGCCTGCTCAAGCTGCATTTGCCAGGGAGCAAAGAATGCCCCTATAAGCCCGAAATGTTCCCGTTTGTTACACTCGCAAGCCACACGGGCGATATGACCAAAGTCTATGCAATCACACGCGTGCTACTCGCCCCAAGCCTTTGGTATGAGAGCTGGGGACGCGTGGCGACAGAGGCGGCGCTGAATGGGATTCCATGCGTTGTGAGCACAAGCGGAGGGCTGCAAGAAGCAATGGGTGGTGTGGGAATCGCCGTGCAAGCGCCGCAAGAGTGCCACAAAGACCATTGCAGAATCCCAACAGATGAAGAGATTGCCCCATGGCTTGACGCATTGCAAAAAGTCCTTGCGCGCGACTTTAGCGAAGAAGCCAAAAAAGCGCGCGAAACCTTTAGCCTCGCAAACAGCACAAAGAAAATCCTAGACACACTTGCGCCACTTTTTGCACAACGCGCTGGCAACAGCCCCCATATCATTCGGCAAGGCAATTTGCGCATGAAAATTGACGGGAGCTTTTGATGAAAGATATCGCATTCTCATTGCGCGCATGCACTCCTCCCTCCATTGCGGTGCGTCATATTGTCATGTTGAGCGAAGCGAAACATCTCTGTGGATTTTTGCGCCATGAGATTCTTCACTCGCTTGCGCGAGTTCAGAATGACAACCTTGCGTCATTGCGAGAGTGTTGCCCGAAGCAATCAACAAGCAAAGAATCCCGACACATTCACTAGGAGGACACATGAACACAGGCATTGTTGCAGTGATGATTGGCGTCTCGATTCTGATTGGGCTCATTGGGCTCATCTGCTTCTTGTGGGGGCTTAGAAGCGGGCAATTTGACGATGAACACAAAATGCGGCAGGGAATCCTCTTTGATAGCCCAAGTGATTTGCAACGGGCGATGAACCAAAAGGGCGAGAAAAGGGAGGGGTAGAGGCCGCGGCTCTGGTTGCGCATATTAAATTGTCATATTGAGCGAAGCGAAATATCCCGAGCGTTCGAGATGTTTCGCTTTGCTCAACATGGCAATTTGGAATCTTTGGAGGTGCGATTTTGTCATTGCGAGGCATATACGCGGAATTTCCAACCGCCACACAACAGCAAACGCGAATCGCGTTTGCAATCTAAATCATAGGAGAAAAATATGGAAAAAGTGTATGATATTGCAGTCATTGGTGCAGGACCAGGAGGAATTGGCACAGCTGTTGAAGCAGCAAAGGCGGGGCTTTCTGTTGTGTTATTTGAAAAAACCGACAAACACAGCGCGACTTTGCGGGAATATTACAAAGACGGCAAACGCGTGGATAAGGACTATAAGGGGCAAAAGGTTGATTTGAAAGGCAACATTCCGCTTGTTGATGGTACAAAGGAAACCACGCTTGAACTTTTCGACAAGGTGCTTGAAGGAATCGAATTTCATACAAGCACAGAGGTTGAAAAAGTCGCTAAGGTGGGCGATGTGTTCGTTGTGAGCTCGGGCAAGGGCGAAACAAAGGCGCGCGCATGCGTCATCGCGATTGGCAAAATGGGCAAACCCAACAAGCCAAGCTATCCGCTGCCCATGTCTGTGCGCGCACGCACGCATTTCAACGCACAAAGCTGCACAAAAAATGAAAACCTGCTGATTGTTGGTGGGGGCAATTCTGCTGTGGAATATGCGATTGCACTTTGCGAAGACAACAAGGTTACGCTGAACTACCGCAAAGCCGTCTTTACGCGCATCAATGAAACCAACCAACACGAGCTTGACAAATGCGTGAGCGCAGGCAAAATCACGCTCAAAGCCGGAATCGACATCACCGAGCTAAGTGATGATGGCGCGTTACCAAAAGCACATTTCACAGACGGCAGCACGGCGACATTTGACCGTGTAGTCTATGCCATTGGCGGAATCGCGCCTGTCGATTTCTTGCATAAATGTGGAATCACGCTCGATGAACACAAAGTCCCCGTTACAGACGCAGACCACCAAAGCAACATCGCTGGGCTTTATATCGCGGGCGATTTGCTCTATAAAAATGGTGGCTCGATTGGATTTTCACTCAATCATGGTTTTGAGATTGTTCAAGCTGTGCGCAAAACACTCGGGTAATCAAAAAATGGCAAGGTCAACATTCTCGCTCAAAATTGTCATTGTTTTGGGCTTGCTTTCAGGGCTTGCACCCTTTTGCACAGACCTTTACTTGCCTGCTTTGCCCGCAATCGAACAGCAATTTAACGAAGATGTACTCCTATTTGGCTTCACCTTTTCAAGCACAATGCTTGTTAATCTTACGCTTGCTGCATCGATGTTTGGAATCGCGTGGGGGCAAATCCTTATGGGCTATTATAGCGATGTCTATGGGCGCAAACCCGTCTTGTTTGTGAGTCTGATTGGCTTCATCGCCTTTTCGATTCTGTGTGCTTGGAGCGAAAGCATTCTTATGCTTGTCATCTGGCGCTTCTTGCAAGGAATCTTTGCCGCAGGCAGCATCGTTGTCTCGCGCGCAATGGGCTTTGATATGTTCAAGGGTCCCGAACTCTTGCGCTTCATGGCAACACTCACGCTTGTGTTCGGGCTCGCGCCTGTGGTGAGCCCGCTGTTTGGCGCGTTCTTCCTCGAGGTTCTCGCTTCGCATTGGCGCTGGCTATTCGTGTTCCTCGCCGATTTAGGCATTTTGCTGTTTTTGCTCTCGTTTTTATTGCACGAAACATTGCCCAAAGAATCCCGTGCTCCAAGCGGACTCGGGCATTTTGTCGCACAATTTTTCGCGCTTTTTGCGAACAAAACCTTTGTGCGATTCTTGCTCATTAATAGCTTTGCTTTTGCCATGCTGTTTGCCTATATCAGCGCGTCCTCGTTCGTATTCCAAAACATCTATGCACTCAACAAAACACAATATAGCTACATTTTCGCCATTAATGCACTCGGAGTGATGGCAGTTGCGAGCAGCATTGCGAAGCTCTCAAACCGTTTCTCCACACACGCGATTCTGCGCGTTGGCTTGCTGCTTTGCGTTTGCGGTGCAGCTGGCGTTATTTGTGCCGTACTTCTTATGCCAAGTTCACTCTTAATTCTTGAGCTGCCGCTTTTTGTCGTCATCGCGGGATTTGGCGCTGTGGCGAGCACGAGCGTTGCTGAAGGCTTGAGCGCAATCAGCGGCAGTGGTGGTGTGGCGTCTGGATTTTTTGGTGTGGTCAATTTCACCTTTGCTGGTGCTGTGTCGCCTCTTGTTGGAATCATGGGCGAAAAAAGCGCGCTGCCGATGGCGCTGCTTATGTTTGTTTGCAGCTTCTTTGCGCTGCTGCTTTTTTTGCGAGCACAAAAAGCCTAATGCGCTGCGCGTTGTGCCATTCTTTGTCGTGGAATCTGCTCTGCCATTCTTGCTTGCAGTGGATTGCCCCCACTCCACAAACGCGCACAATCGGGGATTTGCGCATTTATAGCGTGTTTGATTATTATGAAATCGAAATGTTGCTCAAAAGCAAATATGCCATTATCGGCAGCCGCATTTTGCGCCTGCTTGCTAACAAAGCTGCGCGATTTTTTGCACAAAATGCAAAGCTACCGCACGACATCTATGGCGTTGCCATCGATGACAAGCCAAAAGGGGGCTATGCCCACACGGCAATCATTGCGCATGCGTTTGAGCGCTATGCAGGAATCGCCGCGCTCTATGGCAGGCTCATCGCACAAAGCAATGTGCGCTATGCGGGCAAAAGCCTTGATTTTCGCCGCAAAAACCCACGTCGCTTCACCACAACGCTCACGCAAGAGATTGCGGGGAATGGCGTGATTCTTTATGACGACATCATCATCACAGGCACGACACTTCGCGAAGCCGCCACGTTGCTCGCAAAACGTGGCATTCCCGTCATCTGCGCAATCACACTCTGCGCAACAAGGACGGCATGATGCAAATCCTCATCACAGGTGGCGGCACGGGCGGACATCTCGCTGTTGCAGAAGCTGTCGCCGAACAATTGCGAGCACTCGGGCATCGCCTCTATTACCTCGGCGCGAAGGCAGGGCAGGAGGCGCAATGGTTTGACAACAAGCCGTTGTTTGCCCAAAGCCTGCTTCTTAATGTGCAAGGAATCGCCAACAAAACCTTGCGCACACTCCCGCGTGCGGCATTTGCGCAAGCAAGCGCGGCAAAGGAGGCGCTCGTGTTTTTGCGTGCGCACAATATCGAACGTGTCTTTAGTGTGGGGGGCTACGCCGCTGCGCCCGCGTGTTTTGCGGCTTTGTGGGCGCGGATTCCGCTCTATATCCATGAGCAAAACGCAGCAGTTGGGCTGCTGAATGGAATCTTGCGCCCGTTTTGTCAAGAGTTTTATTCCTCCTATCTGCCCAATTCTCCTGTGCATGATTATCCATTGCGCGCGCGCTGCTTTGAGGGCTCACGTGTTCGAGAATCTGTGCGCACCGTGCTGTTTTTGGGCGGCTCGCTTGGTGCACGTGCCATTAATAATCTTGCCTTGCGTCTTGCGCCAAAGCTTCTTGAACGTAATATTGCCGTGATTCATCAATGTGGCAAACGCGACTTTGAGCGCGTGAGTGCCGAATATGCGACGTTGCAATTGCAAGTTGAGCTGTTTGATTTTTCGCCCAACCTCATCGAAGTTATGAGCCGTGCCGATTTTGCGATTGCACGCGCGGGCGCAAGCTCATTGTGGGAGCTTTGCGCAAATGGCTTGCCTGCGCTGTTTGTGCCCTATCCTTACGCGGCGAAAAATCATCAATTTTACAATGCGGAGTTTCTCGTCAAGCAGAATCTCGCCTCGCTCATGTGCGAAGACGCGATTGTGGATTCGGCGATTATGGAGCTCATTTGTGATTCTGCCCTGCTATGCGATAGAAGCGCACGGCTCACGCAAACAATTGCGCCACATGGCGCGCGCGCGATTGCGTTGCGGATTGTGGGGGAATAATGGGAAAATGGACGATACAAAACAACGTGAGCTTTTCTCGCATGGGCGCTTGGAGGGTTACAAAAACACGCAAGAGCATGAGGACAATCTCTTTCTTATCTCCCAAATTGCCCATAAAATCGGAATCTTGGAGATTGTTGTGCGCAACAAAATTGATGTGTTGTTGTCGGCTGAAGATAAGGATTGGATAAGAAAGTTACCCGAAAAGCTCCTACCTTGTGATTTGGAAAAATACAATAACGATGAACTTGTATCGAGGCAGACAATGGGCTTTTGGGTCAAGGTGGCTTGTTACCATAAGATTGATGACAAAAATTTTGAGACAGACTTTTTGGATTCTTTTGACTTCAAAAAATATTTTCCAAAAAACAAAAACCGCTTCAAAAATACTAAAGAATTTAGGCGATACCAAAAAGCTCGAGCCATTTTAGGGCTTTTGCGACTCATACGCAACCGCGCCTTTCATTTTGAAAATCTTTATAAATTTACCGAGAACAATTATCCACGATTGAACGTGGCAATTGTTAATGACGAAGAAAATAAAGTTTATATCGCAATTCAGCCCGACAGAATCAAAGATTTTCTAAACGATTTGCTTGCGAGTTTTCACCCAGATTTGATAGGCTATGCGGAACATCAAGGCAAAAGGCAGGAATCCGCACATGGCGGAGGTGGAAAGAGATCCACCTAGAAGCAGTCCGTATTATACCCCTCACTGCTTAAAAACTCTTGAAATTCCAAACATTTCAAGCCTTATGCAATGCCGCTAATACGCACGTTTCCTATCCATCCACCCAAAACATTTCCATTCGACTTCTTGTGCAACAAATTGTGCACCAGCCGCACCTACTTGAGGTGCAGCCCCTATGGGTGCAGAAGGATAGACTTCTGCCTCGACAAATTTGCCAATTTCTAAATCGGCAAAAGTGCCATACGTATCATTCCAAAAAATGCCGCAATCATCGCCTTTGAGCTTTGTGTAGGGCAGAATCTGAATCACGGCATTGCCATTTAAGGTGATGGTGTGCGCAACAGGATCGATGGCTGTAATTTGCCCTGCAATATCCCAATCGGCGAGTGCTGTTGTGGCAAGTGTGCCAATCAATATGCAATGAGTAAGTTTTTTCATGTGTTCTCCTTTGTTTTGTTGCAAGAATGATAGAGAACACATTTGTTAAAAGTGTCAAGATTTCGTGAAATTGCGTTGATACTTTTAGCGCCAAGCTGCATAGACAAAGACAATATGCTTTGGAGTAAATCAGCTAGATTTAAGATTTTTATGTTATCATTCTACTAACAAAAATAATAATTACAAGCAGAAATAGAATGGATATTACCACAGAAACGTTGGGCAAGATTGCAGACTCCTTTACTATTGTGCATCATATCCCCGGGCGCATTCGTCTGCGCGCCAACGCGACCATTGCGGCAGAGGCAAATCGGCATCAAGATTTGCTGCAGATGATACGGCAGATTCCATTCATCATCGATTTCAAGCTTAATTTGCTTATCGGTTCGCTTACGTTGCGTTACGACCCAAGCCGCTTCGAGCCCGCGCTATGGGAGGCATGGCTGCGTAAAGAACGGCTCGATGAGATTCTTCGCTGTTTGCAGATTCCAAAAAAGGAGCAAGAATGACACAACTTCTATGTGCGATTGCTAGCGAGCAACATAGTCTCGCATTCTACTCGGCATTATCGGCGCAATATCCTCTTTTTGTGCCCTTTGTCAATGCTCAAAATACCCAGCTTGAAACGCTTGCTTCTTTCGCACTCCAAGCAGGAACGTCATTGCAGGAATCCCTCAACATCGCGATTCCAACAACAGAAATGCTCGCACTCGAATCTGCGCTTGCACATGAACAAGCAAAGATTGTCTTCTACAATCGACTTGCTATAAGCGAGCCAAATCTTGCAATTCGTGATGTCTTTTTTAGGATTGCAGCAACTTGCCACAATGACCACCTGCCCACTATCCGCAATGCTCTAGCGGGGCATTATGCAAACCAAAATTTGCTTGGCGATTTGCTTGCAAACAAAGTTTGGCTACAAGATATACAAAACCTCATACAAGACATACAAGCAGGGAATGTGAACGAAAAGAATCTCGCAAGTTTTTTGGATCATCTCAATCTCCCTATGCTTGGTGGCGTGCTTTTAGGCGGCGCGGTTATTGCGTTGCTCAATCATTTCTTAACCCAAAACAAGGAGTAAATCATGGCTTTTCCACCCTTTCTACTCGGGCTTGCCATCGGAGCAGGCGCTGTTGCACTCTTTTCAAAACGTAAAGAAATTCTTGGTGCACTAAACGATGGTAGTTTGCAAGAGACATTCTCAAAAACCAAAGAATTCGCGAGCGAGATGAAAGACGATATTGCGAACAAAGCAAAGGCAACATTTTGCAGCAAAACACAAGAAAGCAGTGATTGTGGTTGCGAGAATACAACACAAAAGGAGCTCTAATGCCAATCAACACAGGAATACCTCGCTCTGTCATAGGGCACGCGATTAGCGGCGGGTTCATTGCCATGCTTGTTGCAGGAATTGACAACAAAGCTCGCTTTGGCAACAAACAAAGTGCGTTCAAACATGTCGCAAAAGTCGGCTTGCAGGGCGCAGCGATTAGTGCGGCGGCGATTGCGGCGACCAACAGCATTGGCAGCAAGCCCGCAATGCGTGCAGGGCTTGAAGCGCTTGGCTATCTTGCAGCAGGTGCTGCTGTGGCTGTGGCGCTTGAAACCATCATTCCCGAAGAATCAACCCCACAAACTTGCCTACCAAAGGAGTAACGATGGCAACAGACCAAAACACGACAAACAACACAGAAAACGATACAAACAATATGAATGCAAACGTGAATTTCGGCGCGGGATTTGGCGCAAACAATGCAAACTTCACAAATGCACAAAATAACATGAACAACATGGGCGGCTTTGCGGGCTATGGAATGGGCGCTGGAGGATATGCAAATTTTGCCGGGAATCAAGCAAACATGGGATTTGGAGGCGTTCAATATGGCACAGGATTTGGGGCTGGTTTCGGAGGTGCTCAATATGGCGCAAATGGCATGTTCAATCCCTATTTCGCAAGCCTGCCACAACCCCAAAACCCCTATATGAACCAAACAAACACAGCACAAGGCGGAATCCTTGCGACACTCACTGCACAAAAGGGCGAGATTCTAAAGGGCGCGGCGATTGGCGCAATAGCGACATTTATCCTGACCAATCCAACCACTCAAAATGCCATCTTTAAAGGGATTGCAAAACTCTCATCACTGCTTGAAATGGGCGTTGAAGAACTCAAAGAACGTTACGAAGATGCCAAAGCAGAAGTGAATGAAGTCTAATCTCACGCTCACGCTTTTGCATGCGACCAAAAACCGCATGCGTTTTGCCTACACAACAAAGCGCGGGCAAAAGATTGCCGCTATTCCGCTGCGAATTGCGCTCGAATCGATTGAAGGCGTGTCGTCTGTGCGCATCAACGCGATATTGTGTCAAATCATTCTGTATTCAGATCTCGACAAAGCGACATTAGAAAAACGACTCTATCAAGTTTTGCAAACATTGCTTATCACAGGCGATTCGCATCATGAAGAGAGTTATCTCACATTACGTGATGAGATTCCAAGCGCAAGCGAGGTTGTGCGCGCGCTCACAGCGCTATGTATCGAGCCTTTCTTGAAAGCTCCTGCAATCAAACTCGCCTTTGCTTGCGTGGCAGCTTTTCCTGTGCTGAAAAGCGGAATCAAGGAGCTACTAACCGAAGGCATCACATCACGTGTGCTTGAGGCGCTCGCCGTCTCCATTTCGCTCACGCGCAATGACTTTCGCACGGCAAATTCGACAACATTTATGTTGAGTTTGGGTGAATACATCGAAGAAATGACGATGTATAAAAGCGATGATTTAATCAAAGAATTGAGCAAGCCCAATGTCAAAGAAGCATGGGTTGAGCGCAATGTGAATGGACAAATCACACGTGAACTTGTCGCGAGTGATTCGCTAGCCATTGGCGATATTGTCATCATCGGCGCAGGCAACACCATTTGTGTCGATGGGCATGTTGTTTCAGGCATTGCGACTGTGAATCAAATCTCGATGACAGGCGAGGCAACGCCCGTGCAAAAAGAGCATGGCGATAGAGTCATGTCGGGGACAATCGTTGTTGATGGCGAAATCAAAGTCTGGGCAGAAAATGTTGGCAACCAAACGGCAAGTGCACGCATTAAAAGCTATATCCAATCATCGCTCACCCAAAAATCAGCCACGTGGCTAAGCGCCTCGAAAATGGCAGATGGGCTTGTCCCCATCACGCTCGGGCTCGCGATTCTTTCGTATCTTTATAGCGGCGACATCACGCGCGCCGCGTCTGTTTTGCAAGCAGACTATTCATGCGCGCTCAAGCTCGCCACACCTGTGGCGTTCAAAGCAGCGATTGGCAGCGCGGGCAAAAGCGGAATCATCATCAAGGGCGCAAAGGCACTCGAAGGCTTGTTTGAGAGTGATGTTTTTGTGTTCGACAAAACAGGCACGCTCACCAAAGGCGATTTGCAGGTTGTCGAGGTGCATTCGTTCTCGCAAGATTGGGATTCAAGCGCGATTCTAAACCTCGCTGCAAGCATCGAAGAGCATTATGTCCACCCCGTTGCCCAAGCGGTTGTACGCGCGGCAAAAGAACATGATTTTGTGCATGTGCATCATGAAGAAGTCGCATTCATTGTCGCGCACGGCGTGAGCAGCAAGATTGGCGGCAAAAAGATTGTGATTGGCTCGCAACATTTCCTCGAAGAAGACGAGGGAATCTGCTTCGCGACTCATCAAGAACGAATCGACTTGCTCAAAGCCACAGGCAATATGCCGCTGTATATCGGATATGACGAAACACTCATCGGTGTGATTCTGCTCAAAGATGTCTTGCGTCCAAACGCTAAAGATGTGCTTGCGCAATTGCGCGAAAATGGTGTGAAAGAAATCATTATGCTCACGGGTGATTGCGAATCCAAAGCCGCACAAATTGCTGAAGAAATCGGAATCGACCGCTATTATGCCGCGCTTTTGCCCACGCAAAAAGCCGAGATTCTTGAACAAATCATGCATGAAGGGCGCAAAGTAACCTTCATCGGCGATGGAATCAATGATGCGCCCGCGCTGCTCAAGGCTAATGTGGGAATCGGCATGCACAAGGGCGCAGACATCGCCAAAGCGAGCGCTGACATCGTGCTATTGCGCGATGAATTGCAGCATGTCGCTGACGCAAAAGCCTTTGGAATGGCTTGTTTGTCACGCATTCATACAAACTTCTATGCCACAGTGGGCGTGAACAGCGCGATTTTGGGGCTTGCAGCATTTGGCAAGCTCACGCCTATTCAAACGGCATTTTTGCACAACGGCACAACGATTCTGCTGTTGCTCAATGCTTTGCGTGCTGTGAAGATTGAGTATAGCAAAGAGAGTCCAACATTTCATAAAAAATCTGATATAATTGCAGGATTTATTCATAAAGGATAGACGATGACAATCGTAAACAAAGACAGCCAAAAGGTGTTGGTTGAGGACGTCAAGATTAATGACATGGACCATTTGATGACAAGCATCAATTTTGCGTTGAGCACAAATGATGTTGAGCCACAAAAAATCTTTTTCTTGAAAGTCCCCGATTTTTGCAAGAAAAAATTATACAGCAAAGATTGGTATTGGAATGGAACAGAGGTAACGCCCGTGTAGGTTTGGAATCTCGCCAAATGTCCTCTGTGCAGAATCTTCCTATCCTGCTTTTTCGTCATTGCAAATGTCCTCTAGGACGCAGAGGCAATTAGCAAGCATAGAATCCCAACGTTGTTGATGACCGCGTTCGTTACACTCGCTTGCAATGACACAATAGCGGAGGTGCGACTTTAGCCGCACTTTTGTGCGCGTTTCTTGTTTATGTGCGCTCAATTCCGCACCTCTGATGTTGTGGCAAACATTCCCCCTCCCT
>CAMWUR010000057.1 GCA_947177485.1 uncultured Helicobacter sp. | reverse complement strand
GATAAGGGCGAAGCTATCAGTGAATACACAAACAATTTCATGTTTGCTTTGGCAAACAAGTCCCCTTATCCCCCTTAGAAAACAACCACATTGAGAATCTCAAAACAAAATCTCATGATTTGTCATTCTGAAGCCTTTAGGCTGAAGAATCTCATGTTCTAAGAATCATGAGATGTTTCGGCTTTGCCTCAACATGACAAATCAAATCTTTGGAGGTGCGATTTCAATCGCACTCATGATTTGTCGTGCTTATTATTTAATATGTGCGACCAAAGTCGCACTTCCATTTTGACGTCATTGCGAGTCTGCAACGCAGGTGCGGCAATCCACAAACAAAGAATCCCAACAATATTTGATTGCCATAAATTTATGTTATTTTTTAAAAAAGCTTCATAATAATATAATTCCAAACATATCTATAAATAAGGAGTCCATCATGACAAAAGGCATCACAAAATTCTTCATCGGAGCGGCATTGTGCGCAGGCATTGCAACTGCCGACACAGACCTATTTGCCAAGCTATCCAATGGTGCAATGAGCGATAAAGACGCAGGGATTGCAGAACTAAGCAGAGAGCAAAAGGCGAAGGTGGTTGGGGGGTATTATGTTATTGAAACCTCATTTTTTAACCGCCGTGATGGTGGATATAGCTTCCAAACGGGAATGATATTCCGACCATCTACAGCTCAAGAATATAGCCTTCTTAGTTATGTCATGGATGTCAATACGGAGGATATTGTAATGCTTACGCGTTACAATTACATCCCTGGTGGCTACAATTATCAGTTCGTCATTGTTGACGACAGGACTGGAAGAATGAAGCGCACAGTATGGGGTGCTGGACCTGCTGACATTTTGGGAAAATATGCACAACAAGCACAGAGACATAATGCAAGGCTCAGATAGGGAACGCTTTTTGCTTTGAAACTCTTAACAACAAATGATTAGGAGTTTCATGCTGATTAACACGCATTCCACAAACCAAAGCTTTATGTTTGGGCAGACACTCGCAAACAAAGAGGATTCACAAGATTTAATCTTTACTTTACCTTTTGCCCAAAGTGCGAGCAAGGATTCTGTTTTTGCAGAAACATTGACATTGGATTCGATGCAAAACCAACCGCAAAACAATATTGAGATTCGCGAGAATCTTGGGCTTTTAGGCAGGATTCAAAAAGCCGAACAAGCACCAAAGATTCTAGGTTTTCCAGTTGATGATGAGGGCTATTTAACCGCAACATTCAACAAAGCAGCAGGGATTCCAGAAAGTTTTAGGATTCATAGTCAAACAATCATGGATATTAACAACTATCCATCGACTATTCCTTATGCGGGTGTAACAAAACCTTCATCTGACCGCAGAATTCAACTCTCAACATCAGAAGATTTGGTTAATTATTTTCAAGCAACCTACACACGGCTTCAAGAGATTATGGGCGACAATCTCCAAACAGAAACAGGATTCTTTACCCAAGAACAACTCGATTCTATGCCCCAAGCATTTATTACACGTGATGGGAGTTTTGGAGGAGAGATAAAAGAGGTTTATGATAAGAATCAATTAAAAACTACACTGGCGAAAGAAAGGGCTGTTAGTTATTCAAGCATTCTAGGTCTTGAACCAAAAGCTCATCGACTCATACCCAATGATTTCGATTGGAAAAGTTCTAATTGGCCTTCTGAAAAATATCTCGATGAAAATGGTAATCTCTCACAAGGTGGGCTTTTGGCATTTGCAATGTGGCAAGGAAGCATTGTTGGTAATCAGCAATCTGATTTCTATACACAATCATTTTATGACATAAAAGAAGGCAAAATAAGCATTGAAGACTATCTCAAACAATATGCCGAAGGTGAATTTGTTGAGGAAACCTATCGAAGCGGACATCAAGAAAGTGCTAAAAGACAGATTGCCTTTGCCTCATGGCTCAAAGACCAAGGCTTTAGCGAACAAGATTTGAGCAAGATGAAAGAGGAAGATTTTCGTAGTTTGGAGTCCAATTTTCATCAGTTACTTAATGCTTATCATCATTTGCAAGAAGAGGAAGAAGAAGCAAAATCTTTTGACACCGAAGACTTTCTTTTGCAGCTTTTTGCAAGCCATGAAGCACTTGACCCTAAGCTTCTGGATACTCCCGATTCGTTATTTGAAGAAGTAGAAAGAAAGAGGGCACTTGAAGATGAAAGATACCACCCCAAGAAAAAAGAAAAAGAAACACTCACCCAAAAGGTAAAAAATGCAGGCGCTGCCCTTGCAAAGGTTGAGCAGTTTTTGAAAACTGCGTAGGAGAAATAATATGTTGAAACGATTTGGGTTTGCACTCTGTTATGCTTTTGCGCTTGCCTCTGACCCTATCACGGTGGATTCGCTATTCAAGCCACAATATGGGATTCGGAGCATCACCACTCTAAGCTTGCTAACAACAGGGAATGCAAATAGCTATCGTCTCTATCCCGAACTCACGATTGAAGGAGACTAAACGGTTTGGTATCAACCACGAAGGTGATTATCTTTCTGTTTTTGACCCAAGCTATGGTGTCTATGTCAGCACAAAGCAGGAATTTTTTAGCATTTGGGACAAAGACCACAAAGGCGACTATGCCTTGCTCATTGCCCCCAAAACAGAGAATTTTAAGGGCTACACACCACAATTTCCAAATAAAAGGGCGTTTGAGTAGGATTTACATTGGTTTGCTTACAGCACATACCTAATTGTCATGGCAAGGCGACAGTCAAAGCAATCAACCATGTTGATTGCCACGTTCGCATGTTGTGCTTGCTCGCAATGACAAAAGAAATGGAACGTTTATGCAATTTTCTATGCTGTTTTTAGAAACTGCTCAACCTTTGCAAGGGCAGCACCAGCGTTTTTCACCTTTTGCGTGAGTGTCTCTTTTTCTTTTTTCTTAGGTTGGTATCTTTCGTCTTCAAGCGCCCTCTTTCTTTCTATTTCTTCAAACAATGAATCGGGGAGGTCAAGAAGATCGGGGTCAAGCGTTTCGTCTGTTGCAAAGAGTTGCAAGAGAAAGGCTTCGGGGTCGAAAAAAATCTGTCGTAATTCAGCATATTTTTCTTCTTCTTGCAAGTCATGATGAGCGCTAAGCAAATCAAGGAAATTGTCGTTTAGATTCTCAAAGTCTTCCCTTTTCATCTCATTCAAATCTTTTTCGCTAAATCCCTTGTCTTTAAGCCAAGATGCAAAAGCGATATTATTTTTGGCAATCCATTGATGAGATTTTTGTTGGCTTTTTTCGACAAATTCGCCTTCGGCATATTGTTTAATGTATTCCTCAATACTCATCTTGCCTTCTTTAACATCATAATAAGCTTGTGTGCAAAAATCTGCTTCGTAAGTGAGCGAGTTATGCCAAGTTGCAAATGCCAAAAGTCCACCTTGTGAGAGATTGCCATTTTTATCGAGATATTTTTCAGGAGACCAATAAGGATTTTCCAAACTATAATCATCGGGTATGAGTTGATGAGCTTTAGGTTCAAGCCCTATAATACTCGAATAGCTTTTTCTCATGTCAAAAGTGCCTTCTTCCATAGATTTAGCATCCCATTTATTTTTATTATAAACCTCTTTTATCTCTCCTCCAAAACTCCCATCACGTGTAACAAATGCTTGGGGCATAGAATCGAGTTGCTCTTTGGTAAAAAACCCTGTTTCTGTTTGCAAGTTATCGCCCATAATCTCTTGAAGCCGTGTGTAGGTTGCTTGAAAATAATTAACCAAATCTTCTGATGTTGAAAGTTGTGCTCTACGATTTGTTGGGTCTTTTATTGTTATACCTAAATACTCAATAACAAGTGGGTCTTTCATGATGTCCATAATCGTCTCACTATGAATCCTAAAACTTTCTGGAATCCCTGCTGCATTGTTGAATGTTGCGGTTAAATAGCCTTCTTCGTCAACTGGAAAACCTAGAATCTTTGGTGCTTGTTCGGCTTTTTGAATCCTGCCTAAAAGCCCAAGATTCTCGCGAATCTCAATATTGTTTTGCGGTTGGTTTTGCATCGAATCCAATGTCAATGTTTCTGCAAAAACAGAATCCTTGCTCGCACTTTGGGCAAAAGGTAAAGTAAAGATTAAATCTTGTGAATCCTCTTTGTTTGCGAGTGTCTGCCCAAACATAAAGCTTTGGTTTGTGGAATGCGTGTTAATCAGCATGAAACTCCCTACTCTAAATTATATAATTAGCTAGAGAAAATCAAGCAAAAAGCGTTCCTTGCCGCTCTAATGAAGAATTCTCCGATTCCTTTTGTCATGATTAACTCCTTATTTATTAAATACAGCAATCCTAATCATCATAAAACTTAAAAAATCATCATGCGAAGGGTGCGACTTTAGTCGCACACTAATAATTCTATTGTGCCTCAAAACCGCACTCCGATTCTATTTTGTGATGTCAAATCCCCTGCTTGTCATGTTGAGCATGAGCGAAACATCTCATGATTCCCATAACCCGAGATTCTTCACTCGCCTATGCGAGTTCAGAATGACAAAATTGGGATTTTTGCATGTTGATTGCTCCGACTTTTGCCTCGCAATGACAAAAGGTTCGCTTCAAGAAAGCCCCAAAAAATCCCGACATTTTTGCAAAAAATTGCCGACAATCTCGCGGCTTAGGTCGCAAAGCCTCTCTTCGCGCTCGATATGCCACATCATGCCAAAAAGCGGCAATCCAGAATGCGCAAAGGCTTCAATCGTGCAATCAGTCGCGCTTGCAAGCGGAACAAGAGGCGAAGCAAGCGTACTTAGGGCATAGTTATGGAACGAGTTGACAACATAATTTTGCGCTCCAACGCTCACTTTGTGCTCGCCAATATGCCCCACGCACGGAATGAGCGAAGCGCCAAAATATTGTCCCAGATGTTGTGCGCCGCGACAGATTCCGAGCACGGGCAGCTTTTGTGCAATCGCCGTTTCGATAATGCCACGTTCATACACATCGCGCTTTTGCGACAGCGGGTTGTCGTTGCATGCCGCCAAGTCGTTGCCACCGCTCAAAATCACGCCACTCACAAAGGGCACATAGTGCTCAAAGGGAATCTCATAGCTCACCACAAGCGGCAAAAACGGCGCGAACAAATCTTCGTTCGCAAACAATGCACCCCAATCGCTCGCAAGACATTCGCGCGTTTCATCATAGGCATCATGCGCGACTAATCGTGTCGTAATGGCAAGAAATTGAGTTGCCATACATTCTCCTTTTGATTCAGCTTTCGTTTAATACTCTTTTGTCATGATACCAAAAAAGGAGACGCGAATGAAATGCACAATCCAGACACTTCAAAAATACAAAAACAAACAAAAAATCACAATGATAACAGCCTATGACGCGCTGATGGCGCGTATTTTCGATGGCGAAGTCGATTCGATTCTTGTCGGCGATTCTCTTGCAATGAGCTTTGGTGGACAGACTGACACTCTGCCACTCACCATAGACGAGATGATTTATCACACAAAAGCCGTGCGCCGCGTTGTGCATGATTCTTTGCTGATTGCCGATATGCCTTTTGGCAGTTACGACACCCCACAACAAGCGCTGCAAAATGCCACACGGCTCTATAAAGAAGCGGGCACAGACGCTGTCAAACTCGAAGGTGGGCTCGAACGTTACGAACATGTGCGACATCTTGCTGACAATGGAATTGCGGTGATGGCGCATATTGGGCTGAAGCCCCAGTTTGTACGCAGCGAAGGTGGGTATAAAATCAAGGGCAAAACAGAGGTTGAAAAAACACAGCTTATCCATGAAGTGCAAGAATTTAGCGAGGCAGGCGCATTTGCAATCTTGCTCGAAGGCGTTGTGGCAGAAACCGCCGCTGTCATCGCACGCGCGAGCTCTGTGCCTGTCATTGGCATTGGCAGCGGCGTTGATGTCGATGGACAAGTGCTCGTTTGGAGCGATGCGTTTGGGTTTTTTACGGATTTTCAGCCCAAATTTGTACGTCGCTATCTCGATGGCGCAAACCTTCTCAAAGAGGCGCTGCAACGTTATGTGAGCGATGTCAAAAACGGCACGTTTCCAAACGAAAATGAGAGTTATTAGGTCAGCGCTTGGAGCGGTTTGTCGAAATCGAAAAATGCAGCTTTGATGTCGAAGATTCCAATCTCTTGCGTCCCAATCGCTGGAGCGATTATGTTGGGCAGGAGCAAACCAAAAAGAATCTCCAAGTTTTTATCGCTGCGGCAAAAAAACGTGGTGAGCCGCTTGACCACATGCTTTTTTTTGGTCCCCCGGGTCTTGGTAAAACCACGCTTGCACACATCATCTCCGAAGAAATGGCTGCAAACATCAAGGTGAGTGCCGCACCTACGATTGAAAAGGCGGGCGATTTAGCCGCAATCTTGAGCAATCTCTCGCATGGCGATATTTTATTTATTGACGAAATTCACCGCCTTAGCCCAACAATTGAAGAGATTCTCTACCCTGCAATGGAGGACTTTCGGCTCGACATCATCATCGGTTCTGGACCTGCCGCGCAAACCATCAAAATTGACCTTGCACATTTCACGCTCATCGGCGCAACAACCAAAGCAGGAATGATTAGCAAGCCCCTGCGCGAGCGGTTTGGAATCACATTTAGGCTTGATTTCTACACAGAATCCGAGCTCATGCTCATCGTCATCAAGGCGGCGGAACGGCTACAAATGCACTGCGAGCATGAAGCAGCGCGAGCAATTGCCAAACGTTCGCGCGGCACACCACGTGTTGCACTGCGGCTGTTGCGCCGAATCCGCGACTTTGCCGAAGTTGCCGATGAAAAGCATATTTCTCTTGCGCAAACACAATATGCACTTGGGGAACTCGGCGTGAGTGAGAGTGGATTCGACTCGCTTGACCATAAATATCTGCGCACACTTTGCACCAACAATCGCCCAATGGGGCTAAGCGCGCTTGCAGCAGCGATGAGCGAAGATGAAGGAACGATTGAAGATGTCATTGAGCCCTATCTCTTTGCCAATGGCTATATCGAGCGCACGGCAAAAGGGCGAATCGCCACGAACAAGGCGCATGCGCTGTTTTTGGACGGCGGCGCGCTACTCTAGGTTGCGACATGCATGCGCGCGGAGCGAATCTGATAGAACGCCGCGATTTGCACCACGACATTGGCGCACATCACAAGCGCCATGACGACCAAGAAAAACAACAGGCAGATGTTTTGAAGGCTCGTATCATTGCCCAATGCCTGCCATGAATCGGACAACGCGGCAAGCAGCGCATGGGTTGAGAAAATGTGCCCAAAATAAAGATTTGCTGCAATTCCTTGCACAAGCAAAATGCCGCCAAGTATGATAGCAGAGCGAAAGAGCCAAACGTCCGTGAGCGCAAAAAAGAGCAGATAGATTTTATAAAAAATCAAAAACTCGACAACAGAGAAGAAGATTCGAAAAAAGAGCGCGAAGCTGCTTGGAAAGAAAATGAGCAACATAATACAGAAAACCTCAACGGCAATCAGCAAGACATGCAGCGCAAACAACGGTGCATGCGTGAGTTTTGCAAACCGATAGACACCGACTAAATAAACGATAGACGCGATGAACGTGATGAGCTGAAAGAAGGTGTATTCAAAAATATCGCAATGGCTACAAATCGTGCCATAGAGCATGAGATTGCGCGCACGCAAGAGAGAGTCATCTCGAATCTGCACACACAATCCTTATGGAAACAACGAAACAAGCGTGCGTTCGCTCACATCGATGAGGTCGGCAGCTTCGCGGTTACTCAATTTACCCTCATACACAGCGTTGCTCACAGCCTGCAAAAACAGCGCACCAAGAGAATCTTCGCGCTCACGCAAAACATCATTCTCGCGCACAGGTTTCAGAAATTCTTCGCTACCAACAAGCTCACGCACCTCATAATACACTTTCTCGGCATAGCTTTCTTTAATCGAGCTATCGAAAATAGATGCATAAAATCCGTCCATGTCCATCATGAGCCGAATGATTCCGATGAGAAAAAGTTGCGTTTGCTCCTCGAGATTCTGCTGCGCGTTGATAAACAGCATGGGATGCGCTGAATCAGCGAGCGAATAGGCATGTGCCTCGGGTGGAATCGGGATTGTTTTGGTGTTGCGATACATCGATTGGCGCATGAGAATGAGCCCTTTTGGGTTTTTGAGCACAGGCAAAACGAGCTTTGCAGCCTCTGTTGCACGCATTTTTGGGTCGATATGTGGCGCACTGAAGATGTCGGGCAAGGGGTGGCTTTTGATATAAGTTTTGAGCCAGTCAAACTTGCCATGGAGATATTGTGCGAGTTCTCGAGAACCAATTTGCTGCATTGTTTTCCCAACTACGAGCGGTAATCCGCATTTATTTTTACATAATTATAGCCCAAATCGCAACCATACGCAACAAACATGCCATCGCCTTGCCCCAAATCACACACAATGCGTAACGATTCGGCGCGCATTATCTCGGCGGCGCGCGCTTCTGTTGCCGCGTCAAATAGAATCTCGCCGCGGCGATACACGCAGACATCGCCAAAGGAAATCGTGAGTGTCCATTCATCGCAATCGACACCGCTTGCGCCAATTGTTGAAGCGATTCTGCCCCAATTTGGGTCGCAACCAAAAATCGCGGTCTTGACAAGCAACGAGCATGACAGCGCACGTGCTGCTCGTTTTGCCTGTTCGCGATTCTTTGCGCCGCGCACTTCAAAGGCAACAAGCTTATTTGCACCTTCACCATCGCGCGCCATGTCTGTCGCGAGCTTGTGTAGCGCCGTTTTGAGCGCATATAAGAATGCCTCGCGCTCAAACACGCCACTTTGCCCGTTTGCGAGCAACAACACCGTATCATTCGTCGACATATCGCCATCGACACTGACGGCGTTAAAACTCTCTTCGCAAGCAAGCCGCAAAAGCTCCTGCCCTTCCTCGCGCGGGACACATGCGTCTGTGGTGATAAAGCAAAGCATTGTTGCAAGGCTAGGGTGAATCATTCCCGCGCCCTTGCACATCGCGCCGATTCTGAATGTGCCGCTGTCGGTCTTGACTTCAAATGCAATTTCTTTGGCAAAGCGGTCGGTTGTGAGAATCGCATTCGCGGCGTTGTGCGGATTGCGTGCGTTCAAATCTATCTCGCTAAACACACTCGAGATTTTCTCCACAGGCAGACGCACGCCAATCACGCCTGTGGAGCTCATGAGCGGATTGTGAATCTGTGGGTGTTTCTCTTGCAACGCATGCAGTAGATTCTGCACATCAGCAACGCCTTCTTTGCCTGTCATCGCGTTTGCATTCTTCGCATTGACAAGCACGAAATTGCTTTTGAGCGCGCCGCCATTTGCGGCGATGAGCGCCTTTGCATGCTTAATTGGCGCGGCATCAAAGGCATTTGTTGTGAAGAGCGCAAACACATCGCAAAACGTGTGCGCATGCACAAAGGCGACATCAAGCGGCTTTGCGCCACCATTTGCGCTCGGCGCTTTGAGCCCGGCGGAGAGCCCATCGGCAAAAAAACCACTCGGGGCGCAGATTCCAGAATCGAGAGAAAAAAGATTAAACATATTTTAACTCCTCGGGTTTTTCGTGTTTGAGAATTATCTTTTTGGCAGCGCGAATCCCTTGCGATGTGCCGATGATGAGCAATTTCGATTCACTTGTTACCACCGTGTTACCATCGGGCATTGAAATGAATTTGCCGCCCTTTTCGGTGATTCCGACAATATGCACAGGAGCAATCTCGCTTAGGTGTGTTTCCTTGAGCCTTTTGAGCGCCATCCAGCTCACGCGCGGAACGACTATCTCTTCGAGGTCAAGCGGCGTATCTGTTTTGAACATAAACTGCTCAAGCAGATTTTCCATATCAGGTCGTGTTGCCATTGTGCTCATGCGTTGCGCAAGCAGGCGCGTGGGCGAGACCACAACATCACTGCCAAGCTTTTTGAGTCGCGAAACGTCTTCGTCGGAATCGGCGCTGCTAATGATATAATAGGGTTTGCGTTTGAGCTCTTTTTCAAAGAGACGCACAGAGGCGATTTGGGCGATATTGTCCGCAGCATTTTTCGAGACGGTAATCATTCCGCGCGCACTTGAGAGATGACTTTTGAGCATAGCAATTTCGGTGTGTGGGTCGGCATTGACAAAATAAGGATAGCGATGCTTGAGCGCTTCTTCTTCAAAATTGGGCGTAGGGTCCACCACCACAAACGGAATCTGTGCCTCGCGAAATTGCCGTGAAAGCTGGATTGTGTATTCATTATGATAGCAAATCACAAAATGCTTTTTGAGACGCGCGATACGATAGAGCATTCTCCTCTCCTTGATAATACTCACAAGTTTGCCACGATTGAGAACATCGATGATGCTAATGGTCGCAAAGCTAAGAACTGCTGAACCTGCAATCATCAAAAATGCGGTATAGAAAATTGCTGGACCCTCGAATCTGTCCTCACCAAGCGCGCCAAATCCTGTGGTTGTAAAGGTATAGCTACTTTGAAAAAAAGCCTGCAGAAGGGTATAATCTGTAACAAGCAGATAGCCAAGCGTGCCTAAAAAAAGCCCGAGCTGCACCAAAATGAAGGGCAGGCGAAAAGGCTTGAGCTGCTCATAGAGCTCGCCTGAAAGGTCGACTTCTGGGCGATCATTGCGCTCCCAATGTAGCAGTTCTTGTAGCTTTTGCAAAAAGCCCATGGTGATTTAGGAACGATTTTTCTTGAGCGTCCTTAGCGCTGAAGCTGCAACACGAATCTTCACGCGTGTGCCATCTTCAAGCTGGATTCGCACTGTGCGTAAATTGGGCAATAGCCGCCGCTTGGTTTTGTTGTTTGCATGGCTCACATTATTCCCAACCATGGGGGATTTTCCTGAATACATACATCGTCTTGCCATTGATGAAGCCTTTCATGTTTAAGAATTGTTTGCAAAGTTAGGCGAAGATTCTATCCTAAAAAGAAGCAAAGAATGCTTAAATCTACCCAAAAGGAATCATCAAATGAGTCACAAAATCTTATCCTATTGTTTGCTCACTCTTGCTTGCAGCACACAACTTTTTGCAGCAAGCTTTGAAGAAAATCTCACCAAAGTACTCTCGCAAACAGGGCACAAAGTCAAGATTATTGCGTCCAAAACACTCGTGGGAATGAACGACATGCGCATTGTTAATGTCGAGTTTAGCAACTCCACAGGCGCACAGCGCACGCCTTTCCTCGCGACAGCTGATGGCAAAGGTGCTGTGATTTTCAACGCACTCTTTTTTAGCGCAAATAAGGAACAA
The DNA here is from genome assembly GCA_947177485.1 of uncultured Helicobacter sp. Lineage (GTDB taxonomy): Bacteria > Campylobacterota > Campylobacteria > Campylobacterales > Helicobacteraceae > NHYN01. Next base: position 707 of record CAMWUR010000057.1, on the reverse strand, counting down.
AATGACCCAATTATTGAATCGATGTTAAGCGAGATTGATACATTCAACCAAAGCAAGAAAAATGCGCAGCTCAATGCGCTATTTGAAAGTTTTCCAGCGGAGCGCTTCGTGGAGATTCCGGCTAAAAAGAGTGGTGTAACACAAACGACAATCATTGTCTCAAGCCCTGATTGCCCCTATTGCCGCGAAGAGCTTGCCAATCTCGACAAACGGCTTTTGACAAGCAATGTTAAAATGATTATCGTCCCATTGAATGGGCAAGAATCATACGTGCGCGCGCAGATTCTTGTGAATGAACTCCAAAAGGCAGACACAACGGCGCGCAAGATTGAGATTCTCAAAAAAATCTATGCGGCAAATTATCAAATTCCCGAGAAACAGAAAAAGATAGATACGAGCTTTGTCGCGCAAAATGCCGAAATGGTGTTCAAATCGGGGCTCATTCGCAGTGTTCCGTATATCCATATCATGAATCAATAGCCTATTTTCAGGGCTTTGAATCCCAAAATCAATCGCAAAAAATGCGCGGACTTAATATAAATTAATTAACTTAGTGCTAGAATCCTTTGTGATTTAACGAGGCATACCCTATTGGGTAAGCGCCTCTGCTTAAGGATTCGCGATGTCCATAATGTCTCTGTTTTATAACGACATGGGGGGGGGGGGGGGGGGGGGGGGGGGGGGGGGGGGGGGGGGGGGGGGGGGGG
>CAMWUR010000056.1 GCA_947177485.1 uncultured Helicobacter sp. | reverse complement strand
GTGTGCGAGTGTTGTTACTCACAATTCTTGTCGAACAGATTGGCGCATGCAGCTGTAACCCCGCTGTTGGCGGGCTCGCAAAGGGACATTTGGTCAAAGAGATTGACGCGCTTGGCGGCGTTATGGGGCTGCTCACTGATGCATGCGGAATCCAATTCCGCACATTGAATGCGTCCAAAGGTCCTGCTGTACGTGGCAGCCGCGCACAAATCGATATGGACCAATACCGCCTGCGCGCAAAAGAGTTACTTTTGCGCCAGCACAATCTCGCCGTGCGGCAAGAAATGGTCGCGGAACTCATCGTGCAAGATGGTGCTGTTATTGGCGTTTCTAGCGAGCTTGGGCGCAAATATTTTGGCAAAAAAATCATTCTTTGTACGGGAACATTTTTGAATGGCTTGGTGCATATTGGCGAGTATATCACACAATATGGGCGCTTTGGCGAGCCAAGCTCTGTGAATCTCGCGCACAATCTCCGCGCACTTGGGCTCGATGTTTCGCGGCTCAAAACCGGGACATGCCCACGTGTGCGCGCTGACAGCATCGATTTTAGCGCGTTGCAGCAACACCACGGCGACATTCCCCCGCCCTTTTTCAGCTTTCGCAACAGAGGCTGCGACACGCAAACACGGCAGCTGCCGTGTTTCATTACCTACACCAACGCACAAACGCATGCGATTATCGCACGCAATCTTGCGCGCGCACCGATGTTTAGCGGGCAGATTCAAAGCATTGGTCCGCGCTATTGCCCAAGCATTGAAGACAAGATTCATCGCTTTGCCGACAAAGAGCGGCATCAGCTGTTTATCGAACCCCAAACGAGCGAGGCTGTGGAATATTATATCAACGGCTTGACAACCTCGATGCCCTATGATGTGCAAGAAGAAATGTTACAGAGCATTGCTGGGCTCGAGAATGCGCAAATTGTTCGGTATGGGTATGCTGTTGAATATGATTATGTAAATCCTACTGATTTATATAAAACATTTGAGACTAAAAAACTAAAAAATCTCTATCTTGCTGGGCAGATTAATGGCACAACGGGGTATGAGGAAGCGGCAGCTCAAGGGCTTTTTGCCGGAATCAACGCCGTGCTTGCTTTGCGCGCTCAAGAGCCCTTTATCTTGCGGCGCGATGAGGCATATTTGGGCGTTTTGGTCGATGATTTGACGATGAAAGGCACAACCGAGCCCTACCGCATGTTCACCTCGCGCGCGGAATATCGCCTGTTGTTGCGCGAAGACAATGCGCTATTTCGGCTCGGGCACTATGCGCACAAATTTGGGCTGCTCGAAGAGACGCGCTGGCAAAACATCTGCGCGCAACAAGATGAGATTCGCGAGGCGCTGCAATGGTTGCGCGATTCGAGCCTGACACCAAGCGCAACAAATCTAGCATTGCTGCAATCTTTGGGCGAAGAGGGCATTTCGGACAAAACCACGTTGCTCACGATTGTTGGGCGCAAAAGCTTTAGCAGCGATAAATTGCGGCGGCTTGCTGCGCGCTTTGGTGAGCTCAATGATGTCGTGATTGAGCAGATTCTCATCGAGGCAAAATACGCGAACTACATCGACAAGGCAAAGAGCGAGATTCTTTCAGACGAAGAGCTTTTGCGCATTAAGATTCCGAGTGATTTTGTGTTTAAGGGCATTGGGCTAAGTCGCGAAATCGAAGAAAAACTCGCACGTTTTGCTCCGCAAAACCTTTTTGACGCAAGCCAAATTAGCGGCGTAACGCCCGCAAGTATCGAGGTTTTGAGCCTCTATTTGCATTTGCATGCAAAAAAATCACAAAAGGCTTGAAATTTTAAGTTTTTTGCGCTATACTGCTTTTTCTCATTTTGGACGGGGCGTAGCTCAGCCTGGTTAGAGTACTTGGTTTGGGACCAAGGGGTCGAAGGTTCGAATCCTTTCGCCCCGACCATTATGGTGGGCGTAGCTCAGTTGGTTAGAGCATCAGTTTGTGGCACTGAGGGTCGTGGGTTCGATCCCCATCGCCCACCCCATTTTCAGCATATTAATCGGCGCTCGTAGCTCAATTGGATAGAGCATCAGACTTCGGATCTGAGGGTTGGGGGTTCGACTCCCTCCGGGCGTACCATTGAATCGCAAAAACTAAAGCTTTTGCTATCTTGTCGCACCGCAGGACGCAAGGTTTTGATATTTGGAAACGTTTCAGATTTTGGCTATCATCATTGCGAGCCTGCAAAGCAGAGGCTGCCGCCTCGCAATGATGAAAGAACATTGGAGGCTGGATTAGCCGCACATATTTAATTTATGAGTGCGATTGAAATCGCACCTCCAATTGTCGTTGCGAGCTGCACGGAACGTGGCAAGCAACAAGCAAAGAATCCAAAAGATGTTTCGCTATCGCCCAACATGACAAAATAAAGATTCGATGCGTCATATCGCAAGTATTCAAGTATGCAGCAACACTACTTTCAGCCCCCCATTTGGCTGCCTTTTGCGCTCATAGCTCAGCTGGATAGAGCAACGGCCTTCTAAGCCGTAGGTCAGAGGTTCGAATCCTCTTGGGCGTGCCATCTTCTTGAATCGCAAATGCAAATCACATTTAAGGTGTCTGTTTTGGAGGTGCGACTTGAGTCGCACATATTTTTATGTGTGCGGTTGAAACCGCATCTCCAAAGATTCATCTGTCATGTTGAGGCGAAGCCGAAACATCTCATGATTCTCATAATCCGAGATTCTTCACTCGCTTGCGCGAGTTCAGAATGACAAAAAATAGAATCTTCTATTGCCCATTGATTCCAATTTCCCAGCCACAGCGCACAGCGGCAATATTCGTGCCGAAGGCGATAACGTTGCCGCATGCGCCGCTGCAGATAAAAGATTCCAACGTCATTACGAGCGAATGCAATGAGCGTGGCAATCAACATGCAAAGAATCCCACTTTGTCATTCTGAACTCGTGTCAGCGAGTGAAGAATCTCAAGACATCGGAATCTAAAGAGATGTTTCGCTTCGCTCAACATGACAACCCACCCCCTAGCCCCCTCCACATGGGAGGGGGAAGCATGTGTACTCACCACGTGGGGGAAAATGATAAATGGAGGTGCGACTTCAGTCGCACTTGATATGCGATTCTCATTTATGTGCGGTTGAAACCGCACCTCCGATGTTGCAGCAAATATTCCCCTCCCCTGCGGAGGGGGCAGGGGGTGGGTCATTGCGAGCAAAAACATGCTAGAATCCCAAACACAAATCATGTCGGCAATCAGAAAGAGGCTAGTTTTGTTCTTTTGTCATGTTTTTGGGCTACAAAACTTTGTTGACTTTTGTGCATGCAAATCCAGCCATGCAATCCCATTTCTAGGAATCGCTTTGCAAAGCCTATTTGAACCCATTGAACCCACAATGCCTCGAGAATTTTCCTATAATCCATGGCATGGCTGTCAACGTTGGAGCACGGGTTGCAAGAATTGTTTTATTTATACAATAGATTCAATAGTTAATCGAGATACACAAAATTTGCATAAAAACAAAGATTTTTATCTTCCAATTGAAAAAAATAGATTAGGAAATTATAAAATTCCAGATGGTGCTCTTGTGTGGCTCTGTTTTAGCAGCGACTTCTTGATTGAGGGCGCAGATTCATGGCGCAGCGCGGTTTGGGAGATGATTCGCGCACGTAACCGCTGTACCTTCATTTTCTTTACCAAACGCATTCATCGGCTCGAAATGTGCCTTCCGAGCGACTGGGGCATGGGATATGATAATGTTATCATCGGTTGCAGCGTTGAAACCCAACAATGTGCCGATGAAAGACTGAATCTCTTTTTGCAGTTGCCCATCAAGCACCGCTACATCATTGCCGCACCACTTTTGGAGGAGCTTCATCTTGGCAAATATTTGCAAAAAGATAAAATCGAGCTTGTGAGCGTGGGGGGTGAGAGTGGCTATCGTGCAAGAGCTTGCCATTATGACTGGGTGCTTGGACTACGTATGCAATGTTTTGAAGCAAAAATTAACTTTAAATTCCATCAAACAGGAGCAAATTTCATTAAAAATAAAAAACTTTATAGGATTCCAAAGAAACTACAACGGAAATACGCTCAAAAAGCAGAAATTGACTTAGACTTTTTGACAGATTCCAAAATGTAACTTTTAGTAACATCTATCCGATTGCCACAAATATACGTTCCGCTTTATTGCGAAAAAATATAAAATAGTTTAGAATTAAAAAAACAGAAGGAGGCGCTATGCATTGGAGTGGCAAAGCTTCGATTGTTGTGGTTGATGTGGTGGTTTTTGTTCTTTTATTGCTCTATCTACCTTTTGATGAAAAGGTCAACAAGGGTTTGGCGATTCTCGCCTTTGTCGCGATATTATGGCTCACAGAGGCGCTACATGTTACCATAACTGCCATATTAATCCCCATTTTGGCAGCCTGCACAGGGCTTATGAGCACCAAAAATGCGCTCGTTGGGTTTGCGGACGCAAACATCTTCTTGTTCTTTGGTGGCTTTGCGCTCGCAGCAGCAATGCACCATCAGCAGCTTGATAAAATCATTGCGCAATACATCTTACGGCTTGCACGTGGGCATTTCATGCTTTCCTTGCTATTCTTGTTTTCCACAACTGCGTTCCTGTCGATGTGGATGAGCAACACAGCCACAGCAGCGATGATGCTGCCGCTTGCGATTGGAATGCTCGCAAAGGTTGATTCTGAAAAGGAGCGCAACACCTTTGTATTTGTGCTGCTCGGGATTGCGTACAGCGCGAGCATTGGAGGGATTGGCACACTTGTAGGCACACCTCCAAACGCGATTGTTGCGACACAGCTGAATATCACCTTTGCGCAATGGCTGCAATATGGAATCCCTATGGTCATCGTATTCATGCCGCTCATGATTTTCGTACTCTACTTCACGTTCAAACCAAAACTCAATTTAACATTTGATACAAATAATGAGATGATTCCGATGGATTTTGAAAAATATCTCACACTTGGAATCTTTGCGCTTATTGCGCTGTGCTGGGTTTTTAGTGCTTGGGTACAGCCCTTTGTTGCCTCACTTTTTGGCGTGGCAAAAATCACAAATTTTGATAGCATTATTGCCATTTTTGCAGCGGTACTCGTTGTTGCTTGTGGCGTGATTCAATGGAAACAAGTACAGGCAAGCACCGATTGGGGCGTGCTCATGCTCTTTGGTGGCGGAATCACGCTCTCTCTCATTCTCAAAGATTCTGGTGCAAGCCGTGTAATGGCTGACGGGATTGTTTGGTTGATTGAGGGGCGCAATATCTTCCTTATCGCGCTGATTGTTGGCGTGTTTATCGTTTTCTTGACAGAATTTACAAGCAACACAGCAAGCGCTGCACTGCTCGTGCCGCTGTTTATCAGCATCGCCGAATCTCTTGGCGTCCCATCGCTCGGGCTTGCGCTCATTATTGCAATCGGTGCTTCATGTGCATTCATGCTGCCTGTTGCCACCCCACCAAACGCAATCGTATTTGGTACAGGGCGAATCAAGCAAACCGAAATGGTCAAGGCAGGCATTCGGCTCAATATCTTATGCTCGATTGCTATCGCGATTGCGGCATATTTCTTTTGGTTATAGCAGCTGCCCTGCCCCCGCTTTGGGGCAGCACACGTTTTGCGGAGCACTATTGCTCGGGTTGAGCAGGAGTTTTGAACTTTTCTTGAATCATTTTCTCTATCATCACAAAGAATTGCTTGCTTGCATTTTCCATTAATTGGAAATTCTTCACAATTTCAACAATTTTTTCCTTGCTTCTGTCAGCCTTGCGTGATTCTTTCAAGCCTTCTTTAGCATACAAATGCACATCGTCATGCAATGCGCGCACTTCTTCATAGATGGGCAAATCGCCATATTTTTCCTTGCCCGCATCTAAGAACCATTTGCCAAAGTTACATTGCGTAGAATCGGCGAGCTCGCCCTCTGTTGCTTGCATTGTATATGAATAAGCACTATCTTTGAAGATGATATGGTCCACCATAAAGAGATTTGCATTAATCCGAGAGGCAATCTCGCGCAATGTCGTGTCCATAAGCATCGTTGTACGTGTGAGGTCTGTCAGCATCACAGAGAAATCATGAATACTTTCACTCACATTGCCCATTTTATTAAACATATCTTGCGAGTTAGTCGAGATTCCATTGCTATCTTCTTGTAAAACAGAGATATTCGCACGAATCTCACCCGTTGCCTTTTGTGTTTTTTCGGCAAGTTTGCGTACTTCTTCTGCCACAACGGCAAATCCGCGCCCATGTTCGCCCGCGCGCGCTGCTTCAATCGCGGCATTGAGCGCAAGGAGATTTGTTTGTGCCGAGATGTCATTAATCAAATCAACAATCGAGTTGATGTCATTGGAACGTTGAGCGAGTGTCGATGATGCTTGTTGGTTGGAATCAATCAACATATTCAGCTCTTCAAAAGCCTGCAAAACATCTTCAATGCGATTGGCATATTCTTGCGAATGCTGTGCCGCTTCGCTCAACTCCATCGTAACCTCGCCGAGCTTGCCCGCACTTTGGCGAAAGCTGCCTTGTAGGTAGACAAGCTGCGTTTTGTTGTCATTCACCTCGCCAAGCTCACTATTCATGTGCTCTTTTTTCTGCAAGGCGCGGTTTTGGATCATTGAATCGATGCTACTATTGATATACGAACTGATATTAGCAAAATTGGGCAGCAAGCCATCACATAAAATCTTTCTGTCAATATCACCCTGTTTAGCATAATGAAACGCCGTGCTTGTTTCAGCCATAAAGGTTTGTGTTTGGTCTAGTAAGCGATTGATTTCGCTTGCGATTCTATCCAGCTTATCTGTACGCAAATGGGTTTTACGAATGTCAAAATTGCCTGTGTTGATTGTATGCACAAATTCGTAGAGTTCGTTAATACGGTGCATCTGCTGCTGTAAACGTACAAGCAACAAACCACAAAAACCTGCTGCCACTAAAAACAAAACAAGAAAAATCCAAACCATGCCAACTCCTCAACACATTAGTTCACTCTGCCAACACAAAACCGCATTTTCATAGCGCACACCACGTGATTGAAAATATTCGGTAAACCATGCAAGCCCAGCATCGATTCCGTTCTGCTCAACCTTTTTGAGCTCGACATAGAGATCCTTAGCAAACTCTAGCCCGTTTTTGCTCGGCTTGCGGCGAACAGAATTATACGACGTGATGGTGTTATTATTTGTAAACGCAGGATAGATATTGGCAAATACCCAATAAAATGAGCCATCTTTTGCGAGGTTTTTAACATACGCATTGACTTCCTTACCCTGCACGATTCGCCCCCACAAATATTTAAATATCGTGCGTGGCATATCGGGGTGGCGCACGATACTATGGGGCTGACCGAGCAATTCTTTTTCGCTATACCCCGAAATCGAAATAAATTCTTCGTTGCAATATAAAATCTTGCCTTTTGTGTCTGTTTTAGAAACCAAAAAACCTTCCACGATTTTTTCTGTTGCATTTGGCGTTGGCATACCCCCTCCTTGCGATATTGTTTACGAGTCTAACTCATAATAAAACCCAAGCTTCTAAAATTATAGCAAAAAAAAAGCAGATTTGCAAGATATGGATAAGATAAGTTCATAGATTTTATGTATAATCACAAATTTTTTGGAGATAGGAGAATGAAACTCTGTAACAATGGGGGCAGAGCCCCCAGAACAAGCGCAAAAGCAAAGACTATTTGCGTGTTGTTGCTGAAGCAGGAAGCTTAGAAATATAATCAGCCACAGCTTCGATGTCTGCGTCTGTCAATTTCCACATTTTCATGTTGTTATACATGATTTGCTTTGAGCCGCCATTGTCTGCTGTGCCTGCTGCATAGCCTTTGAGCTGCTCAATCAAGATGGCTTTGTCAGTTCCATTGATTGTAACATCACCTTTGCTACCGGGTGCAACTTTTTCAGCATTTGGTCCATGACAGGCAACGCATTTTTTGAAAATGGTCGCGCCGTCTTGTGCAAACAACGCTCCAGTGGCTAAAACGCCAAGTAGAAGAAACTTCTTCATTGGATACTCCTTTTAATGAAATCGTTACTACTATATCGCAGCTATGCTTAAAAAAAGCTGATTTCTAGCTCTTTTTTCTTGCAATATTTCAAAAATTTCTAGAGTTGCTTACGTCCCTTAAAAGCGCGCAACAACGAAATTTGGTCGACATTTTCGAGGCTCACGCCCGATGGCACACCTTGCGCGATTTTGGTAAAAAACAATGCAAGGTCAGCGAGCTTGTCTTCGACATAAAGCAACAGCGCGTCTGTGGCAACAGAAGGTGTGAATGCAAAAATGATTTCTTGGACATGATGTAGCTGCACGATGTTGCGCAAAACCTCAAGGCGGAATCCGTCAATCGATTCGACAACAAAATAGCGCCCCTCAAAAAAATGTGTCTCTTCGAGTGTGAGAATGTCTTTGGGGTGTTGCACAATACACAATTCGCCATTGTCGCGCAACGGATTGCTACAAATTGCGCACAGCTCGTCTTCACACACACCGCCACATTCCTGACACAGCAAAACATTTTGCACAGCACCGGAAATACAATGCGCAAGCCGCGCCGCAAGCGGCTTGTTCTCGACAGCAAGAGCATAAGCAAGCCGCAGTGCAGATTTGCGTCCCACAGACGGAAGCTGCTGCAAACATTCCACAAGCACATCAAAACTATTCGGTTCTTTCATGGCGCGGATTCTATCGGCATTATCTTTAACGCATACTAAAATACTTTTGCTATAATGCGGACTCTAAAGAAAAAGGAGAATTTTTGGAAGAATTTGAATATTATGAAGTACTCGGAATCACACGTAACGCGCAAGGCGATGAAATCAAACAAGCCTATCGCAAAATGGCGATGCAATACCACCCCGACCGCAACGAGGGCAGCAAAGAAGCCGAGGAGAAATTCAAGCAAGTCAACGAAGCCTATCAAGTCCTTAGCAATCCCGAACAACGTGCCATCTATGACCGCTATGGCAAGCAAGGTTTGCAAGGGCATGGCGGCGGGCGCGGCGGTGATGGCTTTGGCGACATCTTCAGCGATTTAGGCTCGATTTTTGATTCTGTCTTTGGAACAGGATTTGGCAAAAAGCAAAAAAAGAATAAATATTCTCCCGACCTTGCAATGGAAATTGAATTGAGCTTCCATGAATCACTCTTTGGGGCAAAAAAAGAGTTCAATATCGACTACAAAAAGATGTGCAAAGCTTGCAAAGGTAGCGGCGCAAAAGACGGCAAGCTCAAAGCCTGCGAACAATGCAAGGGACATGGACAGGTGTTTATCCAACAAGGATTCTTACGTTTTGCACAGACCTGCCCTACATGCAATGGTAGAGGTGAAATCGCCTCTGAAAGCTGTGCGAGCTGTGCTGGCAAGGGCTTTGAGGCAGCCAAGGAAAAGGTGAACGTGGATTTGCCTGCTGGAATCGATTCGGGTATGCAGATTCGTATCCACCAAAAGGGCAACGAGATTGATGGGCAACGTGGCGACCTCTATCTTGTTGCCAAAGTGCAAGAAGACGAACATTTTGTGCGGCATGGGCAAGACTTGTATCTTGAGCTGCCTCTCTTTTTTAGCGTTGTGCCCTTGGGAACGACACTCAAAGTGCCTTCACCCTACAAAGAGCTTGAGCTCAAGATTCCTGCGTTTGTCAAAGACAAACAACAATTTGTCTTTCAAGGTGAAGGCGTCAAAGAGCCACACAGCAGCCAAAAAGGCAATTTGATTGTCCAAATCAAAATCACCTACCCAACAAAAATCAACGATGAGCAAAGGGAATTGCTGCAAAAACTCAACGATTCGTTTGGGCAAGAAGCGAACAATGAAAACAATCTCAAATCACTTGTTGATAGAATTAAGAGTTGGTTTTCATAAGATTAATTTTCGCTGCTACAATTGCATGATTTGATAACAGAATAAAGGAGGCAGTATGGGAATTTCCACACGTGGAGTTTATGGCTTAGGAGCGTTGTATTATATTCTCCTCAATAGCCACACAAACGCCGTACAGGCAAGCGAGATTGCTCGCGCAATCGATGTACCGCAGAATTATCTTGAGCAGCTCTTGTTCATTTTGCGTAACAAAGGCTATCTAACGAGCACACGCGGACCAAAAGGCGGCTACAAACTCGCTGAAGGAGCTGAAAACATACCGATTAGAGATTTTCTCGATGTACTCGAAGGCACATGGATAAAAAAAATCAAAACGCAAAGTCCGGCTTTGAATCTGTTTTGGGCAGACACTCAAGAAAAAGTCCGTGCTCTTTACAGCACCACCCTCAAAGATTTGATTCGCTATGAAGAAAAAATTTCGAATCAAAATATGTACTATATCTAGTCGCTTGTTGTGGATTTAGCGGTCTTGAATTTTGAAAAGAGATGTGTAATGAGCCATTCACGCAGCTGTGCTGGCTCAAACGAGTCGTCTTTGAGAAATTTCTGCCGCACAAGCAAAAGATAGGGGACATTTGCTTGCTGCAAAAGCAGCTTCTTGCTTGCACATAGCACACGTGCGCCCTCGTCTAGCTCGTCGAGATAATCCACAGCAACAAGAGGCAAGAGACTCTTATTGCCCGCAATCAAAAAGCTCACACAATATTCGAGCTCGGGGCAATCGTCTGATTCGACAAACAGGCGCAAAGAGACATGGGGCAAAATACAAACTTGACCAAGAGGCAAACCCTGCCGTAATAGCATAAAAATCTCTTTTTCTTCCCCTTGCAAAACCGCACATTTCTGTAATGTGAACTGTTTGTTTTTGAGGCTTTTAAACGATTGGAAGATTTCTGCTTGTTTGACACGTGAAAATTGTGTCGAGATGTACCCGCCCATTTTGCCAAAATTGCCAAATGTCAATGTTGGACGTTTGATGAAAAGATAGAACATCACACCCACCGCACACAAGAACAACATCATGCCAAGCCATAAAAATACCATTATCAAATCCTTATATTTAGAATCGCAAAAGCCTATTTGCTGATTGCGAGCGTCCGAAAAATTCCATGTGTCATTGCGAGAGACAAAGCCTCGTGGCAATCAACCATACCGAGCATTCCAACACGTCCGATTGCCACACTAACCCCCGCAATGACGCAATTCCAACTGCTTGAGGCGACACTGCCAGCAAAGTGCCATAGATTCTACCTTATAATCCTTAAATATGGCACGAAACATAAAAGACTGCAAAGACAACATGGAATAACATTTGCTTGAAAATAGAAATAAACCGAAAAAGGAGCAGACATGACACCTATCGTACCCTACAATAACCAACCCATTACAGCCATTAACAGCCTCAAGGCAGGCGCGGCACAGCCTTATTTGCAGCGCGCACAGAATCTTGAGAATAGTAGCGGTGGAGATTTTCTTACAATCCTCTATGATGCCCTCAAAACATCAGGAACGATTGCAAATACCCCCACAAACGATAAATTCCAAACGATTCTCTCCAAAGAGGTACAGAATCTGATAGGGCAAGACAACGGCGAAAGATTGGCAAGCAATACCAGCGGTACTAATGCACAAAGCACAAATCAATTCTTTACCATGCTTGGTGGAATCTATCAAGATTTAATGAGTAACAACGAAGACACAAATGCTAGCAATTTCACCACCTTGCTTGCCGACAAAAAAGAGCAAAATAGCCTCTTTAGCACAGCGAGCGATATTCGCCGCGCTATCAAGAGCTATGAACAATCGAACATGCTTGCGCCAGCTATGAGCAGCAGCTTTTTGGCGTAATCCATAGGATTGCGAGGCAATAGGTGAAGCCTCGCTAGTCGAAGCAATCAACAATTCTTGGTTGCCCAACGTCGTGGATTGCCACAACTTGGGCACATGCAATGCTTCGCTCGCAACAACGTAGCCACATTCCCTAAAACCTCTTTTTCTGCACATCTTCGAGAATCATGCCCGCAATGCCATCAACAGAACTACTAATCTCTTGTGAGTAATTAGCGACTTCGACATTTTGCAGGTTGGCAGATTCAAGCTGGCTCACGGCTTCGTTGATTTGTTCAATGCCTAATGTTT
>CAMWUR010000055.1 GCA_947177485.1 uncultured Helicobacter sp. | reverse complement strand
CCCTCAATTGAGAGATAGGCTAGTGAATCTGCTTCGATGTAGTGGCAGATGGCATAAGGGGCGAGTGCAAACTTAAAAGCTATTTGCCGTCTCGTTCCTTGATAAATGCACGCACCATTGCATACGCCTCGTCTTTGAGCGCTAGCTTTTTCTTTTTGAGCGTCTCAAGCGCGAAGCTATCCATTGGTTCTCGCCCTTCTTCAACATCTTTAATTTGATGGTCAAGCTCATTGTGTTCATCAAAGATTTTTGCAAAGTGTGCATCTGTTTGTCGCAGTTCGCTGATTTCATCTCGATATTCGTGTAGCATCGTTTCTCCTTTTATGATGCGTGATTATATCCTAAAAAGCCAATAATTCGCATTGCGCCTGCAAGATTAGAATCTTGCAGACAAACGACCTATTTGCTGCTAATCGGTTTTGCTCCAATGGGTTTTGTTGAATCAATCACATCATAATTGTAGGGAACGACATTTTTATCAAGCTCAAGCAGCTGGCTAGGAGGCGCAGAATTGATTTCTTTGTGTGGATAATATCTATCGCCCGCTTTGTGCCCATTCATGTCTTTCTTATACACAATCTCGCCGGGATTGAGCTTTTGTATCTCTTCAAAGCCAAGCTGTGAAATCTTGAAGTCTTGGATTCCATGCGCGGCAGCAATCTTGACAAGCTCGGCTTGCCCTTCTTTTGCCATTTTGACTGCCTGCAAAAGCATGCGGCTTGCTTCGCGTGGGTTGTGGAATCCGGTTGAATTTTCTGCCCCAACAAAATCGGCGCGCACAGAACTTTTGCGGTGGAGCTCGAGCACATTTGCAAGCGCCTTAGAAATCTTCACATCATCAGCTTTGCCGTCTGTTTGGTAAGCGGGCAGCTCGCCGAGTTTGCTACGCAATGTCTTGATGTCGGTAATCAAGCTTACAATCGCATATTCAGCGCTGCGCAAATCAAATGCAATGCTTTTTTGAATATCAAAAATCTGCTGTTTGAGGAACTCTTCGCTTTGGCGCGTATGGCATGCCTTACAAGCAGCGTTGATGTCTTGCAATGGTGAAGTTACATTGTGCTGGGTCATCTTGAATGCGCCTTTGCGGATATAGGGCATGTGGCAATCTGCGCAACTCACGCCATTTGCGGCATGTACTCCGCCACTAAAAAGCTCGGTTTCGGGATGTTGAATCTTGAGCATAGGCGCTTTGGTTTCTTTATGTACCCAATCTGATGGGAAAATATCACGCACTTTCTCATAATAATCATCGAACATTTCAATGCGGAATGGCTGCCCCTTTTTCCATTCTGCCCATGGAAAAACAAGCTCGATTCCAGCAACTTCAATCTCGGTTGGTTCGTTGCCATTGCGCCAGCTGTCAAATTCATCATAGGTTTTTTGCGTGCCGTCCCACCATTTTTGGGTTGGGTCGTTGGCAATACTCTCGCCAATCGTCTTCACTTTCGTGCCTGTGGGGCGGAAATAATATTCAACGTGGCATTGTGCGCAAACAAGAGTGCGCATTTCAGCCACAGGCGCATCGATTCCATATTCGGCACTCGCCTTATATCCACGTTGCACAAGCGCATTGATTGCTGCTTGACGTGTGAGGCGCAAGCCCATATCCGAAGGATTATGACAATCCGCACAAGTAACTCCCATGCGCTTGCCGCCGTGTGGTCCGCTGTGTTGCGCGCTATTAGGCTCGATTCCTTCCACAGCGGGGACTTGCTTAATCATCGTCCAATATTTTGCCGAGTTGAATGCAACCCAATCACCTTTGGAAACAACTTTGTACAGATAAGGAGACCAACCGCTATGGCAGTTCATACAGGCTGTGGGCTGCCCGCCGAATTTGGCGAAGCCATGTGCGTTCAAGAAATCTTTATTGTTTCTTGCGGTGTCCATTTGGTCGACTTGAATCCAAAAATGCCCTCTTTCCTCGTTTGCATCAATGCTAAAGGGATAGCCTGCCCACATCAAAGTGAGCTGTGGATAGCGAATGAGCTTGCTATAAGCATAATTCCCTCCAAACTCTGTATAGCGAGGAGTCTCCTTTTCTACCGTGAGATACATATCGAGATATTGCGGAAAATTCTTCCCCCAATGGTCAAATGTTGGGTTCGAATCGCTAAGCTCCACGACATGTTTGGACATCACAGCGGTGTTTTGTTGCTGTTGTTTTTGGTCGATGTCGGCATTGAGCCATACAAGCCCAAAAATTGCCAACACAACCACCACAACTCCAATGGGCATGAGTTTCATTTTGTCTCCTTTGAACTAGATTAATGCCCCACATGTGGGTGGCATGAAACACAAGAAAGCGCGCTTTGTGTGTGCCCGGGAATGGTTGTGGGGTTCACCACAACGCCTACGGTGTCGATATGACAGCGCACACAATTGTCTTGAATCATCTCCTTGCTTTTTTCTTTAGCAGCAAGATGTGTTGGGAGCTCATCGAGCTTGAAAGTAAAAGCATAGGCATGTGAGATTCCACTTTCGGCTTTGGCAAGCCATTTTGGGATAAAGTCATGTGGCAAATGGCAATCGCTACAGGTTGCGCGCGGTTCTCCTTTAGGGCTCAATGCATGCACACTATTGCTATAGTCATGATAAACGCTATTCATAATATGGCAATTGTTACATGAAGCAGAATCATTGCTTAAATAAGAAGCGCCCTTTGCATTAATGAATGTGTACACACCCAAACACAGGAGCACACACAAGCAGATTCCAAACATAGAAGATGCGAGTTTGGTCTTTTTTGTATTCATCACAACACCTTAGCGCTTTAGTTGCGCGAATTATACCACAAAGCAAAGATTATGTCAAGGCACACAAAGTCTTTATGGCATGACAAACCATTGATTAAATTTTTACCTATATAATGTGCAGCAACAAAATCATAAAAGGTGAGCAAATGAGCAAGACAAGTGCAGGGATTCTAGGCGTTTTTTCGGTGATTTGTAGTGCTATTTTGGTGTTTGGTGCAAGCAGAATTGCGCTCGATTTTCAATCGATGCAACGTAGTGTTGTTGTCAAGGGATTGAGTCAAAAAGAGGTTGCGGCTGATGTGATGATTCTCCCCATCAATTTCAACCGCGCGAGCAACGATGTAGCCGAGCTTTATCGACAGCTTGAAAGCGATAAAATGGTGATTCTTGAGTTTTTGCAAACAAGAGGCATTGCGTCTGATGATATTTCGGTTAATGCGCCGTCCATCACCGACAAAGTCGCAAATCGATATGGTGGCGAAGAACGCATTGCATACCGCTATGCAGGCTCGGGCAATCTTTTGGTCTATACGCGCGATATTGAGCGTGGAAGAAAGGCGCTCGAAGAGCTTGGCGAGCTCAATAAGGCGGGCGTGCTCATTCGAATCGAGGAATACAACACCGAGTATCTCTACACCAAGCTCAATGATATTAAGCCCCAAATGATTGAGGAGGCGACCATCAACGCGCGCGAGGCGGCGATGAAGTTTGCGAGCGATTCGCAAAGCAAGCTGGGCAAAATCAAGCGCGCATCGCAGGGGCAATTTAGTATCGAATCTCGCGACAGAAGCACGCCACACATCAAAACAATCCGTGTCGTTTCGACAATTGAATACTATCTTAAAGACTAATGTGTGTTTTGGCGTATTCGATTCGGTAACGTTCGATGACGCCAAGTACCCAACCACTGATGGCAAGCATATAAATCGCTTTTTTAGCAGCATATTGGCTCGCATAGCCTTCAAATACAGAATGTGAGACAAAAAACACGATGACAGCAAACACAAGCAAAGTAAGGTTGAAACGTTCATAGACGCCAAAAAGCCGCCGATGATTGCGCACAAGAATCGCGAGCATCGCGATTCCAATCATTGTTGCGCCAACACCCCACCATTCCCACCATGATTCCTTATCAAGTGGCTGAATCGCAAACCCAAAGAGTACAACAATCATTGCATTGGGGCTTGGCACAAGGCTATATGGGAAGGTGTAGAATTGCTGGGGCTTTTCAGGAGAATCGATGTGGTAGTAATAGACAAACGGCAACAAAAAAAAGAGCAAAAAACAAAAAATGTCCATTATCTGCCCACTCTCAATAGACACGAACACGCGCAGGCTATCGGCATGGTCATTTTGGACAAAATAGGGGCAGATTCCCCAAAAGAAATTGAGCGCAAAAACAAACAGCAGGCTTAGACAGAACACGAAAAAATCTTTGCGCATACGTTGTAAGGAACGTTCGCGCAGAAGCACGGCGGCGAGATAGACGCAACCAAATGCGGCAAAGAGGACATAGAATGTTTCATAGAGGCTGTTTGCCTTGCTCGCCCACATAAAGAGTCCCGAAAAATTGTCAAATAAGAAAGTAAGCAATACAATGCAAAGCGTGAAAATCGCGATGAGAAAAAACAGCGCAGAAAGAATCAGCTCGCTTGTTGCGACACGATTACTCATAGATTGTCCTTAATAAAAATTTTTTACAAAATAGCCATCGATTCCATTCGCAATACCGCGCGCTAGGAGTTTGTGATAGTTGGGCTGTACAATTGTTTTGCCTTCTTTTGGGTGCGTGATGTAGCCGATTTCGAGCAAGATAGAAGGCATAAGCGCACCCGCGAGTACCCAAAAGGGTCCCTCGCGAACGCCGCCATCGATTGTGTTGTATGGCTTTTTGAGTGTCCCTAAAACGCCAAATTGCACATCAAGCGCAAGCCTGTGCGAGGCATAGAGTCGCTGTGCGTTCAAAATCCCGAGCACGGTTTCGCGCGAGAGTGCACTAAGCTCTTCGATGTCTTCTTTATTCTCGGTTGCCGCAACACTCTTAGCGCGTTCGCTTCGTGCAGGCGAGAGAAAATAGGTTTCGATTCCGCTCAACTCCTTTTGACGCGGTTGCAATACAGCGTTTGCATGCAGCGAGATGAACACATCGGCATTTTTGCTATTAGCAAACTCGGTGCGCCGTTTGAGTGGGATAAAGACATCTTTTGAACGTGTCATATAGACCGTGTAGCCACGTTTTTTGAGTTCTTTTTCAAGCTCCTTTGCGACTGATAGCACAACAACTTTTTCACAAACCTTTGCAACTCCCATTGCGCCGCAATCACGTCCGCCATGCCCTGGGTCAATCACGATAATGCGTCCCTTTGCCACAGGCTTTGCCTTTGGATTCTCCTTGCTTGGTTTGGTTTTATTGGTTTTGGGCTGTACAATCGTAATATGGACGCTTGTATCTTTAAAGGAAATGCTTGTTTGGAGCATACTTTTGTGCGAGAGTACAAGCCGCGCTTTTTGGGGAGTATTTTGTGCAACTTTGAGCTGTACGCCATTTTCTAGGCTTTCGCTGATGATGCCATCGAGCAAGATGGCATCAAAATCATAAATATCACGTTTTAAATCGTTTGATTTGAGCTGAAAAAAATGCACCATTTCTTTTGTGGCGGTTTTGTTGAAGTGCAAAATCACATTCTCTTCGTCTAGCTCCACGCTCTCAATCTGCGGCAATGGCGCTGCTATGCTTAAAGCTAAAAGCCAAAGCGCGCAAAATATCCTAATCGCAAATGAGCTCATTCATTATGTCTTTAACGCTGACGATTTTGTCGATTCGATATCCATTTGCTCCTGTGAAATAGAGTCCGTTTGTTGCATCTCCGAGCGCTCCGTCCCCGAGTCTATCAGCGATACAATAGCCCACAATCTTTGCTTGAACACCACGTTGGCATGGTTGCACACAATGGCTCACGCATGCAATTTTTGGCGCTGTGCCTTCTTGCAATCGTTGCAAAACGCCGTGCATAATCGCGCGCGCGGGGTATCCAACAGGCGATTTGACAAGCGTGATGTCGTCTTTGCTGATTGTCGGCATTAGTTTGGCATAATATTTTGCATCGCATTCATGTGTGCCAAGGAATCGGGTTGCCATTTGCACACCGCTTGCGCCCATATCCATAAAGCGGTCAATATCGGCTCTGTCCCAGATTCCGCCAGCGGCGAGCAGCGGGATATTGCCCCAATTTTTTGCCTCTTTCACCACTTCGGGGAACACGGATTCAAGTTGGTATTCGGGCTTGAAACAATCCTCATACATCACGCCTTGATGTCCACCGCTCAAAGGTCCCTCGACAACGACAGCATCGGGAATCCGCTTATAGCGTCCATTCCAACGTTTGCAGAGAATGCGCAAGGCACGTGCACTACTGACGATGGGTACAAGCGCCACATCAGGGAAATCACTCGTAAATTCGGGCATATCTGTGGGTAAGCCCGCGCCTGTGATGATGATATTCGCTCCCGCAACGCATGCGTCATGCACCACGCGCCCATAGTCATTAATTGCATACAAAACATTCGCACCAAGCGGTGCATCACCGCAACGTGCGCGCGCATTTTTAAATATCTCAATCAGCGCGGTTTTGGAATAGAAATTTTGTGGCTCAAACGGGCGATTTTTGGCGAATTTTTCCACAAAAGCAAAGTTTTGATAATATCCCGTTCCAACAGCACTGATGACGCCTAGTCCGCCTTCATGCGACACCGTGCCGGCGAGTTCGTCCCAGCTAATCCCAACACCCATACCACCTTGAACAATTGGGTAAGGAATCGTATAGCCTCGTATGGTTAGGGGTGGTAGTGTTGTTTTTCGCTGCATGCTTTTCCTCTATTGTATCAAAACGTGGAGAAATTTTCTCTTGCCTACTTGCAGAATATAGTCTCCAACGTCTAATTGTTTGTTAATATCAAGCTCTTTTTGTTGGTTGATTCGCACTGCCCCTGCTGCAATCTCGCGCCGAGCTTGGCTTGTCGAACTCACAAGCTTGCCATCGACAAGCGCTTTGCAAATCCATAATGCGCCTTTTGATTCCAAAACAGGCATATCTTGCGGAATTTGATTCTGCGCAAAAATGCGCGCAAACTCTGCCTGCGCCTCCTGCGCCTCACTCTTGCTATGATAGCGCGCTGTGATTTCGAGCGCAAGGGATTCCTTAGCGCTTTTGGGGTGTAGCGCGCCGCTTTCAACTTTGGCTTGCATCGATTCAATCTCGCCGAGTGCAACGGTGCTCAAAAGCTCATAATAACGCCACATAAGCGAATCTGAAATGCTCATAATCTTTGCATACATTTCTTTTGCGCTATCGGTGAGGGCAATATAATTACCTAAACTCTTGCTCATCTTTTGCACGCCATCTAAGCCTTCGAGCAGCGGCATCATGAGCACTGCCTGTTCTTGTTGCCCAACTTGTAGCCCATAGCTTCGTTGCAGATGGCGCCCCATGAGTAGATTGAACTTTTGGTCTGTGCCTCCAAACTCAATATCGCAACGCAACGCAACGCTATCGTAACCTTGCATGAGCGGATACATAAACTCGACAATCGAAATCGGTGCGTTTGCGCGCATGCGCTTCTCAAAGTCATCGCGCTCGAGCATACGTGCGACAGAAAATTTTGCACAAAGTCCCAATACATCTTCAAGCCGCAATTTCGCGAGCCATTCAGAATTGAATCGCACCTCCGTTTTGCTTGGGTCGAGAATCTTGAATACTTGTTGTTCATAAGTTTTTGCATTTTGCAAAACTTCTTCGCGCGAAAGCGGCTTGCGCGTTTGGGTTTTGCCGCTTGGGTCGCCGATTGTTGCGGTAAAATCGCCAATCAAAAACACAACTTTTGCGCCATATTTTTGGAGTGTTGCCATTTTTTGCAGCACGACAGTATGCCCCAGATGCAGGTCGGGTGCTGTGGGGTCAAAGCCTGCTTTGAGGAGAAATGTTGTGCCATGTTTTTGGTGGCGCTCAATCAAGAATTGAATCTGCTCAAGCCCGATAATCTCGCTCACTCCTCGCGTTATTTCTTGCATGATGGTTTCTATGTGCATGGCTTTCCTTGCTAGTTAGCGCTGTATGCGTCTTTGAGGTTATAAATATCAATAATGCGAAATCGTTCCAAAAGGCTGCGCAAAGATTTGATGTCATAATTATAGCACTCAATATGAATCTCGCAATGCGGATTGCTGCTGCCCAAATCGACACTCAAGATATTAATATCATACCGCACAAGGAACTGCAAAAATTCTATCAACATTGTTTTGGGTTTCTCAAAAGCAACAATGATAACAAATTTTTCCATAATATTCGCAATCCACGCGACAAACAGCATCTTGCCGCCGCGATGAATCTCGCCAAAAGCGCGCTCACAGAGTTTGTGATGCACAAACGCCTTGCTGCCACTTTTGAAAGCGATGATTTCATCGCCAAGCTTTGGGTGGCAACAATAATCAAACAGCACTTCGCTGATATTGAAGTTCGAGAGTATGCGGAGATTCTCAAACGCATATTCCTTGAGTTTGAGCACGCGGATTTTGAGAAATGTAAAAAAGCTCGCCTCTTTGCGAATCGCATTTTCAATGCGGTTTGTCAGCTCTTGGAGATAGGTTTCATCGGTGCAAACGCGGTGAATCGAGCTTTCGATGTTTGCATCTTTGACAAATGCGATGATTTCATCAGGAGTTTTGCCGAAAATCGTTGCCATAATGTTATAGGCACTTTGTCGCTCAACTTCTTTGATTTTTGTTGCCGTGTTGGTGCGAATCTGATGTTTTGCCTTTGATGTTTTGACAGCATCAAGCCAACTATACCGCACAATGGGTTGAGGTGATGTGATGATTCGCACAATGTCGCCGCTGCGCAAAGTCGTGAGTAGCGAGGTTTGTTGATTGTTCACAAAGGCTTTTTGGGCATGGTTGCCGATGTCGGTGTGCACCGCATAGGCAAAATCAAGCACCACAGCGCCGACAGGCAGCGCATAGGTATCGCCCTCGGGTGAGAAAATCACGATGTCCTCTTGATATAAATCATTTTTGGCAAGCTCATAGAATTCTTCAATCGTGTTATTCTGAAACTGCAAATCGTTGAGCCAACCAAGCGAGGGTGTGAGCACGCCGCCTGCCTTATATTTCCAGTGCGCCGCAATGCCATATTCCGCGCCTTTGTGCATGTCTTCGGTGCGAATCTGCACTTCGTAAATCAGCGAATTATCAAAAATGGTCGTGTGGATTGTTTGGTAGCCATTCTCTTTGGGTAGGGCGATATAATCCTTGAATCGTGAGAGAATCGGCTTAAACTCGAGATGAATGATGCCCA
Source organism: uncultured Helicobacter sp. (assembly GCA_947177485.1). GTDB lineage: Bacteria > Campylobacterota > Campylobacteria > Campylobacterales > Helicobacteraceae > NHYN01. Next base: position 3,389 of record CAMWUR010000055.1, on the reverse strand, counting down.
AAATCTTATAGCAATCCAGCGCACTTTGGGTGATGATTCTTAGCGCAAGCAAATCGAGCACTTCTTCAATCGAGATTCCCTTACGCTGCATTTTGAGATAGGTCGAATAGCGGCGCTTAATGCGGCTCATCAGTCGGAAATTGCCTTCGGGGATTCCGTTGCTCACGAGCAGAATCTTGACTTTGGACAAGAAAGTGTTGAGCTTGAGCTGCATTTCTTGGTCATGTTCTTTATAATAATCATTAATATTTGCGTATTCTTCGGGGAAGATGTAGCGAAAGCTATAATCTTCGAGCTCATTTTTGATAGAGGAGATTCCGAGCCGATGCGCGATGGGCGCATAGACAACAAGCGTTTCTTCAGAGATTCGAATCTGCTTGTTGGGCGGCAGGGCTTCGAGGGTTGTCATGTTGTGGTAGCGGTCGCAGAGCTTGATGACGAGCGCGCGAATGTCTTTCACAGAGGCAATCAACATCTTGCGAAATGTAAGCGCGGCTGTGATGAGCTTGCGATTTGAGCTTGCAGGCGGCAGCTCCTCTTCGCGAATCTCGACAATCTTTGTGAGTGAATCGACAAGCTTTGCCACGTCTTCGCCAAAATGTGTTGCGATGTCTTCGCGCGTTGCCTCTGTGTCTTCGACAACATCATGCAACAGCGCGGCGCAAATCATCGATTCATCGCCACCATAATACGCCACAACGCATGAGACAAGAATGGGGTGTGTGATGTAGGGACCGCCATCTTTGCGAAACTGCCCTTCATGGGCTTTTGTCGCATAATCGAGCGCGCTTAAGATGGTGTCGTTCGCTCCATTTGTGAGTCTCTTGAGCAGATTTTGCGCTTTTTCTGGAGTATTAATCGTTTTGATTTCGGTGAAAAATTCAAGGCTGCTAGAATTCTCTGCCATTATTCTCTAAAACTCCAATCTTTCCTTCGGCAATTTCTTGCAGGGCAATATCGGGGAGTTTATGAATCCGCACATCGAGATTCACAAGAGGCTTTGCACCCTTGCTCAATTCTTCAACACGAGCAAAGATAATGTTTGAGAGCAAATAGCGGTCATTGTCGACACGTTGCAATGCTTTTGAGGCGATTTCTTCGATTCGTTTCATTCTTTCTCCTTGTCGGGCTGCACAATCGAACAAGTGCTTCTATCGCCCAAAATGATGTTTTTGATATTTCCTGATTTAAACATATTGCAAACAACGATAGGCAACGCATTGTCTTTTGCAAGCGCAATTGCCGTGTCGTCCATGACTTTGATATTATCCAAAAGCGCGCGGTCATAATTCAAAGTATCGAGCTTTTTAGCGTCTGTGAATTGGTTGGGGTCTTTGTCATAGATTCCATCAACTTTTGTTGCCTTGATGATGACATCAGCGCCGATTTCGACAGCGCGCAATGTCGCTGCGGTGTCGGTTGTGAAAAATGGGTTGCCTGTCCCTGCGGCGAAGATGACGATTCTCCCTTTTTCGAGATGCCGCACGGCGCGGCGGTAGATATAGGCTTCGCAAACTTCTTGAATCTCGATTGCACTCTGCACGCGCACAAAAAGTCCGAGATGTTCGAGCGCCTCTTGCATAGCGATTGCGTTAATCACTGTGGCGAGCATGCCCATATAATCGCCGCTTGTGCGCCCGATGACACCGGTCTTTGAGGCGCTGATTCCACGAATGATGTTGCCGCCACCGATGACGATTCCAATCTCAATCTTTTCCCGATAGACATCTTGAATCTCGGACGCGATGTATTCGAGAATCCCAGTGTTGATTCCAAAACCATTCTCGCCCGCAAGGGCTTCCCCAGAAAACTTAATCAGCACCCTTTTGTAGGGCTTGTGGGAGATTGCATTCACACGATTCCTTTGGAATAATTTGTGCCGATTCTACCCAAAAGCGACTTAAATTTAGAAATGTGAGAGATTGAATGGATTGATGATGGCACTTGTTGAGCCATTGGTCGCGTGGTAGATGATAGTGTAGTGCGCTTTTGCATAGGCAAGCATCACCAATTCTTGGAGGGCAGGCTGCGTGCTTGGCGTAAACCATGCGTTGTTGCTGATTGCAATCATAAACTCGGGATTGCCACGAAACATCTTCTCGCTTGTCGCCTCATAGCAGATTGCGCTGCGGAATCGCCATTCGTCAATCTCGAAATCCATCGGCGCGAAGTTCGCGGGCTTTGAAAACTCGCCCTTGCCAAGCTGCTCATTGAGCCAATTCTTCACAACAGGCGGCAGCGGCATTGTTTCGCCAAATGGGACAAGCAATTGTTTGTCAACAAAGCGGAAAGAGCCTTGTGTGAAAATATAGCTAGAATTATACATTTTATTTCCATCTTGTCGCAAAGAGCCAGCGACAATTGCGATTTTGTAGCTTAGATTTTGCAAAGATTGCAGAATGTTTGGGGATTTTTCAAGCACAAATGGGAATGCCGTTTCAGGCAGAACAACAATATCTTTGCCCGCATCAATCGCTGATTCGATAGCACGAAAATTTTGTGAGACATTCTCGGAGATAAATGCGAGATTCCAACGTTGTTCTTGTGGTATCTGTGTGGTTACAAGCTCGATGTTGGGGACAGAGGTTGGTGCGATTTTGTTTTTTGGGAACAAAAAGAGGCAGAAGATAATACCCAAAACGCTTAGGAGTTTTTTGCTCCCCTTGCAATAGAGTGCCAAGAAGATGCTTACAAGCAGCAATGCGTAACCAATGATGTTGACATGGAATATGGAAGGCGCAAACATCACGCGGAAATTGAGCCAATCGAATCCAAAAGGCGCGATGAAGGGCAAGAAAAATAAAAAAATGGTGCGATAGATGAGGTTGTGCACATAGAGCGAGACATAGAAAAGAATGCCATAGAACAGTCCGATTCCAATGATTGCAAGCGGAATGAACCACTCGATTCCAAAGAAGCGAAAACTAAAGGGAATCCAATAGAACCAAAAAACGCCCGTGAAAAAGCCAAGATAGAATCGGTAAGAACGGTCGCTGCTTAGGTAATAGGCGATGGCGGCAAAGGCAAGCAGGGTGAAAATCCATGCGCTGCGCAAGCCAAAGTGATAGAGTACAATAAAAAGCGATAAAAACGCGCCACCAAGCATTCCACGCAACACAAGCAACAATGTTTTGGACAAAAATGCCTTTTTTTGATTCATCATCTTCCTTTTGGATTGTGGCATTTTAGCACATTTTAGAATCGCAAAAGCTTATTTTGCGCTCGCGGAAGCGAGCATTGTTGTGTGAGGCGAAGCCGAAACAATCCACAAGCAAAGAATCCCCCAATATTTGTCATTCTGAAGCCTTTAGGCTGAAGAATCTCATGTTATAAGAATCATGAGATGTTTCGGCTTTGCCTCAACATGACACCCTCCCCCCTGCCCCCCA
>CAMWUR010000054.1 GCA_947177485.1 uncultured Helicobacter sp. | reverse complement strand
CTACATGAAAAATTTCCGCTACAACCTCTACAAACCTGCAATCACACTTTTTTATGTCGAGGGAATCGACATCGAAAGCTATCGTGCAGAGGCAGAACCCAAACTTCTAGGAGGACGCAATGGATATGGACGCATTAGTTGAGGAAATTGTAACTAAAGGGCAATTTGGCAACATCGAAGATGGAAGCCAGATTTTCTAGCAAAATTCATAAAAAAAGGATACACTTACAGATACAATACCAAAGGAGGCAAAATGACCAGACGAGATTTTATCAAAAATACTGCTGTGTGCGCCGCAGCGGGTGTGGCGGGAATGAGTGTTCCCCAAAGCCTAAGCGCCGCACAGACCACGACAAAATGGACATGGGACAAAGCCACCTGTCGCTTTTGTGGCACGGGCTGTGGAATCCTCATTGCTCGCGAAAATGACAAAATCGTTGCAGTCAAAGGCGACCCAGAAGCCCCTGTGAATCGCGGGCTTAACTGCATCAAGGGCTACTTCAATGCAAAGATTATGTATGGAGAAGATCGCCTTGTAACTCCACTCTTGCGTGTCAATGCCGCAGGCGAGTTTGACAAAAATGGCAAATTCCAACCCATTAGCTGGCAAAGAGCCTTTGACGAAATGGAAAAACACGCTAAAAAAGCCATTGCAGAACTTGGCACATCGGGAATCGGCGTTTTTGGTAGCGGACAATACACGATTCAAGAAGGTTATACCGCTGTGAAACTCATCAAAGGTGGCTTGCGTTCCAACAACATTGACCCCAACGCAAGACATTGCATGGCAAGTGCCGTTGTTGCGTTTATGCAAACCTTTGGTGTCGATGAACCAGCAGGCTGTTATGATGATATTGAATACACCGATACCATCGTTACTTGGGGCGCAAATATGGCAGAAATGCATCCGATTCTTTGGGCGCGCGTGAGCGACCGCAAGCTAAGCGCACCCGATAAAGTCCGCGTTGTGAATTTGAGCACTTTCTCCACCCGCACCTCAAATCTTGCAGATACAGAGATTATTTTCAAACCCAATACCGACCTTGCCATTTGGAATTACATCGCCCATGAAATCGTCTATAACCACCCCGAAGCCATGGACAAAAACTTTGTCGATAACCATTGCGTCTTTGCCACAGGCTATGCCGACATTGGCTATGGTATGCGCGCAAACCCCAACCACCCAAAATTCAAGACGTCTGAAAAAGACACGGTTGACAAAGAAAACAAGATTATCCTTGATGAGCAAGAGGCAAAAGCGCTCGCCTATCTGGGCGTCAAAGCAGGCGACACATTTGAGATGAAGCACCAAAACAACGCGACAGACCATTGGGAGATTAGCTTTGAAGATTTCAAAAAAGGGCTTGAACCCTATACGCTTGATTATGTTGCCGAAGTTGCAAAAGGCGATGACAACGAAAGCCTCGAATCTTTCAAGGCAAAACTACAAGATCTAGCAAATCTCTATATCGAAAAAGCCCGCAAAGTTGTGAGCTTTTGGACAATGGGATTCAACCAACACACGCGAGGAACATGGGTGAATGAGCAAGCCTATATGGTGCATTTCTTGCTTGGCAAACAATCCCAACCGGGCAATGGTGCTTTCAGCCTCACGGGGCAACCAAGTGCATGCGGAACAGCGCGTGAAGTGGGGACATTCTCACATCGTTTGCCCGCAGATATGGTTGTGGGCAACCCCAAACATCGCGAGATAACCGAAAAAATCTGGAAACTCCCCGCCAAAACGCTCAATCCAAAGCCCGGCGCACATTACATGAAAATTATGCGCGATTTAGAAGATGGCAAAATCAAATTTGTGTGGGTGCAAGTCAATAATCCATGGCAAAATTCTGCAAATGCAAATCATTGGATTGCCGCAGCGCGTAAGATGGATAATTTCATCGTTGTGAGCGATTCTTACCCCGGAATCAGCGCCAAAGTCGCCGACTTGATTCTGCCCTGTGCGATGATTTATGAAAAATGGGGTGCGTATGGTAATGCCGAGCGCCGCACGCAACATTGGAAACAACAAGTAACACCCTATGGCGATTCGATGAGCGATACATGGCAAATGGTTGAATTCTCGAAACGTTTCAAGCTTAAAGAAGTCTGGGGCGAGACAAAAGTCGATGAGAATCTCACACTCCCGAGCGTCTTAGAACAAGCAAAAGAAATGGGATATAGCGAAGAAGATACCCTATTTGATGTGCTTTATGCCAATAAAGAGGCAAAAAGCTTTGATACAAACGCGCCTGTGCTGAAAGGTGCTCCAAACTCTGAAGTTTTTGGAGATTCGCGAAAAGTTGTGGGCAGTGATGGTTTGCCATTTGAAGGGTATGGATTTTTCTTGCAAAAATATCTATGGGAAGAATACCGTCAATTTGGTTTAGGACATGGACATGACCTCGCACCCTTTGAAGCATATCATGGCAGTGCACGCGGATTGCGCTGGCCTGTCGTAAACGGCAAAGAAACGCTTTGGCGATTCAACACCAAATATGACTACTACGCGAAAAAAGCAGCGCCCGATTCGGATTATGCTTTCTATGGCAAAGCCGACAAAGCGTTGCAACGTGGCGATTTGCAGGGTCCCAAAACCGAAGAAAAATTCCCGCTCACAAACAAAGTCAAGATTTTCTTCCGCCCATTTATGAAAGCACCCGAACGTCCCGATTCGCAATATCCACTCTGGCTTTGCACAGGGCGCGTGCTTGAACATTGGCATAGCGGAACGATGACAATGCGCGTTCCCGAACTCTATCGCGCTGTGCCCGAAGCTTTGTGCTATATGAATGAGCAAGACGCCCAAAAATTCTCTGTTGGGCAAGGCGACTTGGTGTGGGTCGAAAGCAGACGCGGCAAGGTCAAAGCACGTATCGATTTGCGTGGGCGCAACAAGCCACCTGTGGGGCTTGTCTATGTCCCTTGGTTTGATGAAAATGTCTATATCAACAAAGTAACGCTCGATGCAACCTGTCCTCTTTCTAAAGAAACGGACTTTAAAAAATGCGCCATCAAAATCACGAAAGCAAGCTAGAACGGCGCGCGTTTTTACAGAATGCGCTCAAGGGCGCGGCTTTATGCGTTGCAGGCGGCTTTTTGACCGAGATGGCGCTTAGTGCAGGGAAAGATAGTTATTCTTTGCGCCCACCGGGTGCAGAAGAAGAGCAGAGATTCTTTTCACTTTGTGTGCGCTGTGGGCTTTGCGTAGAGGCATGCCCTTATGATACGTTGAAACTCTCAAGCCTTTTTGACAAAGCCCCGCTTGGCACACCCTTTTTTGAGGCACGTGAGATTCCATGCTATCTCTGTCCCGACTTGCCATGTGTGCGTGAATGCCCTACCAATGCGCTCGATTCCAAGCATCTCGAGGCAACTCGCCCCATCGAGGAGCTCAAAATGGGAATCGCCGTGCTCGATTCGGCATTCTGCCTTGCTTATTGGGGCATACAATGTGATGCATGCTATCGTGTCTGCCCGCTGATTGATAGAGCACTCAAGATTGAGCAAAAACGTAACGAAAAAACGGGCAAGCATGCGCTATTGCTACCTGTGGTGGATAACGAAGTCTGTGTGGGCTGTGGGCTGTGTGAGCATGCCTGTATTACCGAAAAACCCTCAATCCGTGTTTTGCCACGTGAATTTGTGCTAGGCGCTGTGGCAGAGCATTATCTCAAGCAAGAACGTCCTGTGGAGAGCGCTCCTGGTGCGCCTGCACCAAAACCACGTAACAATGCACAGGGCTATTTAAACGAGGAATTGCTATGAAATACCTTATCTTGAGGCGATTGTGCCAGTTCCTCATCATTGGGCTCTTTTTGGGCGGTATCTTTGTGGGCAACCTTAGCAGCTCGGTACTCTTTAGCACGATTCCACTTAGCGACCCATTTGCCGCGTTGCAAATCGCACTTGCAAGCTTGAGTATTGACATTACCCTGCTCACAGGCGCGCTTCTTGTGCTTGGATTCTATGCGATGCTTGGGCGCGTTTTTTGTGCATGGGTTTGCCCCGTCAATCTCATCACCGATTTTGCCGCATGGCTGCGCGCAAAACTCGGTGTGCAAAGTCGATTCTTAAACCTCAACAAAAACTTGCGCTTCGCACTGCTCGCGTTGTTCTTGTTGCTCTCGTTTTTGCTCGCCATGCCCGCGTTCGAGGCGGTGAGTTTTGTTGGCATTGTCCAACGTGGAATCCTCTTTGGCGGAGTCTCATGGCTGTTTGTGGCGTTTGTGATTCTTTGCATTGACATTTGGGGCGCGCCACATGCGACATGCTCACATATCTGCCCACTTGGCGCGTTCTATGCGCTTGTTGGCAAATGGGCGCCGCTCAAAATCCGCTATAATCGCGACAAATGCACAAAATGCATGCGTTGCGTGCAAATTTGCCCCGAAAAACAAGTGTTGTGGATGGTGGGCAAACAATCTGAACAAGTACGTGCTGGCGAATGCTTACGCTGCGCGCGCTGTATCGATGTGTGCAACGATGATGCACTCAATTTTAATCTTTTAACCTTAGGAGAGAAAAAATGAAAACAAAACTTTTAACATTAGGTTTGGTTGCTTTGTTTATTGGCTGTGGACAAGAGACATCAAGCAAAACAGCAAGTAACAAGCCTACAGAAAAAGCGACAATTAGCACAGAAGCTGCGAAAGCACCAACAGAGACCGCTTCGAGCAAAGAATCTGTTGATGTCGAAAATGGTGGTTTGCGTCATGTGGATTTGATGAACGAAAACAACATTGTTTTGAGCACACCTCGCTATATCGAAACAATGCCCGGCGAATCAGTCAAAATCGAGCGCTCGTTTGAAAACGCTCCGCCGCTCATCTCGCACAGCATTGACGGGCTTGTGCCGATTACAGCAGACAATAATCAATGCACAGTCTGCCACGACAAATCGCTCGCAAAAGATGTCGGTGCAACAGCGATTCCACCTTCACACTATGTCGAGTTTCGCACGCACAAAAGCACGGGCGACAGCGTCAGCAGCGAGCGATTCAACTGCACACAATGCCATGTCCCCCAAAGCGATGCAAAAATCGTGATTGGCAACAGCTTCCGCCCCAGCTTTAGCAATGACGCGCTCAAAAGCAGCTCGAATCTTCTCGATGTACTCAACGAAGGCGTGGAATGAACATTTCAAGCGTGCTACTCACCACAAAGCTAGAGACGGCTGATTCTCTATGCGAACGCATAGCCGCAACACCCCATTGCAGTGTTGCGCTGCGCGAAAAAACATCGCTTGGTGAAAAGATTATCGCACTCATTGATGCCCCCGACCTCGAAAGCGGCGTGGGGGCTTACCAAACGCTCGAGAAGCTGCCTGATGTAACGAGCATTGCAATGGTTTTTGCGTATGATGATTGCGCTGGGGATTTGAGCACAATCAATGCAACTACTGCCCAAAATACGCTCAACAAAGAACAAAAAGCCGAAGAGATTAGCTATTTTGGTGCGATTACGCAAAAGCTCTAGCCCCTGCCCCCTTGTTTATTTTTTAAGAAATCCTAGTATATAATCGCAACTCTTTGTTCTTATGAGGAGAAAGTACGATGCGTAGTATTATCTTGGTTCTTGTTTTTGGTGCATTGGGATTCCTGTTCTATGAATCAAGCTCCTTTTTAGGCGCATGCTCGGGGATTGCTATCTTTCTCTATGGTGTCATGTGTCTCAAAAATGGCTTCAATGCGTTTAGCACCTTTATCGAAAGAGTGCTCAAAAAATGGGCAAACACGGTGACCAAAAGCCTTATTTTTGGTGCGATTTCGACAATGATTATGCAAAGCAGTGGGCTTGTTTCTGTGCTTGCAATCAGCTTTCTTGCCGCGGGCTTCATCACGCTCGCACAGGGAATCGGCATTATCTTTGGTGCAAATGTCGGAACGACCGTTGTTGCGTGGGTCATCGCAGGCGCTGGGGTGAAGTTCGATATTTCGTCTATCACAATGCCCTTGCTTGTATTTGGTGTGATTTTGCAACTACAAAACTCGAGCAATTGCAAGGCTCTTGGCTCGATTCTTTGCGGCGTTGGGTTTTTCTTTTTGGGAATCCATTTCCTCAAAGACGGATTCAATGAGCTCAAAGACACGGTCGACATCGCACAATATGGGCAGATTGGCGGAATCGGCGGCGTACTCTTGTTTGTGTTCATTGGAATGATTCTTACCGTGGTGATGCAAAGCAGCAATGCAAGCTTGCTTGTTGCGATTACAATTCTCGCCGCGGGGCAAATGAGCTATGAGAACACATTGGGCTTTGCGATTGGCTCAAACATCGGCAGCACCGTGATGGCAATCATCGGCTCTTTGGGCGTGAATGTCGCGGGCAAGCGGCTCGCTGCAGCGCACCTGCTGTTCAATAGCGTAACAGCTCTTGTCGCGGTGGTGTTTTTGCATCAATTCATGGTTGCCGTGCAATTCTTGTGCAACTTGGTTGGAATCGCAAGCGATGATTATATCTTGCAAGTCTCGATGTTCCACACACTTTTTAATATTGTCGGAATCGCACTCATGATGCCCTTTGTACATCAAATGGTCGCTTTCTTGGAACGTATCATCATCGACAAAAAGGCGAAGGAATATGCGCCCAAATTCATCAATGAGGCGATTGTACAATTTCCCGATACGGCTATCGAAGCGTTGCGCAACGAGATGGAACATCTCTATGACAACTGCTTCCGCATTCTGACTTATGCGCTAGGATTCAATCCGCAGCAGATTCAATCCCAAATGCCATTTGATGAGATTATCGCACAAAAGAAGCTTTATGCCGAGCAGGTGAATATCGAAGAGCTCTACAAGCAAAGTGTGAAGAGCCTATTTGACGCGATGTTCGACTTTGCGACCAATGCCCAAACCTATATTAATGAACATGAGCAGATGAACGAGGTGCATCATATCAAAATCGCGGCGCGGCGCGCTGTGGAGTCGATTCATCAGCTTAAAATGCTCTACAAAAACCTCAAAGAAGCCACGACTTCAAACAACCCCGCGCTTGTGGATATATATAATGGTATCCGTGTGGATCTCGGCGAGCTTTTGCGCAGTATCGAATATCTCGACCAAAGCACAGGCGAGGATATTGTGCTTGTTTTGCAGAGTATCGCGAAGTCATCGGCGATGCTCGATGAAGCAGATGACAATGCGATTGCTAAGGTCGAGAGCCTTATTCAAGAGAAAAAAATCGCCGCAACGAGCGCGTCATCGATTCTGAACGACATCGACACGACCAATAAGATTGGCAAGGACTTGCTCGGAATGACCAAACATCTCTATGTAGCCTACAAAGAGGAGGAAACCACCACCTAGTTGGAATCGTGGCTTCCAACATATCCCCGCCCTTGCAGCACTGCAAGGGCTTGCTTCTTTTTCTCGCATTTTTCCAATCATCTCGCGAAAGTGGAACACTCTTTGCTTCTAGTTCTGTAACATCTAAACTCATGCAAAGGATGCTATTATGAATGGTTATGTGATTAACACAAATGTGGCTTCACTCAACTCCCACGCAGTTGGAATACAGAACGGAAGAGTTCTTGCGACTGCGCTCGAACGATTGAGTTCAGGGATTCGGATTAACAAGGCGGCAGATGACGCTTCAGGTATGGCGATTGCAGACTCGCTGCGCTCTCAAGCTTCCTCACTCGGGCAAGCAATACGGAACGCAAACGATGCAACTGGTATGATTCAGATTGCAGACAAGGCGATGGACGAACAAATCAAGATTCTTGATAGCGTCAAAACAAAAGCTGTGCAAGCAGCTCAAGATGGACAAACGACACAAACAAGGCTTGCATTGCAACAAGACATCTTGCGATTGCTCGAGGAATTGGACAATATCGCAAACACAACGAGTTACAATGGGCAAGAAATGCTTTCGGGTATGTTTGTCAACAAAGAATTCCAAATCGGTGCGTATTCTAACACGACCGTGAAAGCGACCATTGGTCCAACCAACAGCTCGAAAATTGGGCATGTGCGCTACGAGACAGGCTCAATGACGGCAGCGTCCATGCTCGCTTCAGCTGGCGCAAACAACCTGCAACTTGTGAAACTCAATGCGCGACAAGTCGATGGCGTGAATGACGCGCTGCTCGAAACTGTACGAATCAGCACGAGCGCAGGAACAGGTATCGGCGCACTCGCCGAAGTCATCAACAAGAATTCCAACACGCTCGGATTCCGCGCAAGCTATAATGTCGAGGGTCGCGGGAACATAGAGATGATGAGCGGAACAATCGATAATCTTGTTATCAATGGCGTAACGATTGGAAGGATTAACGACATCCAGCAAGCAGACCGCGATGGGCGCTTGATTAAGGCGATTAACGACAAGAAAGAGGCGACAGGTGTTACGGCGAGTATCGACATGCAAGGACGACTCACGCTCACAAGCGGTGATGGACGCGCAATCTCTGTGCATGCCGAACTTGTTGCCTCAACATCGGGCGCAACCAGTATGGACGACTTCTTTGGTGGCGGTAACCTTGCGGGTGTGAGCGGATCATCGCATGCCATCATCGGGCGCTTGACACTCACACAGCACGGTGCACGCGACATTTTGATTAGTGGAATCGGCTATTCATTTGTCGGTCTCCATTCCTCACAAGGGGTTGCTGAACAGACCGTGAATCTCCGCATGCTCCGCAACAACATTGACGCAGACATGGCTTCAGCGATTGGCGCAAATGGCAATGTCGCGATTGCGAGCACAAACAAGTTTGGGCTTGGCGCGGGTGTAACGAGCCTCAAAGGCGCAATGGCTGTGATGGACATGGCAGAATCGGCCCAAAAACATCTCGACCAAATTCGTGCCGACCTTGGTGCTGTGCAACAACAGCTTATCGCAACGGTGAATAATATTACTATCACACAAGTGAATGTTAAGGCTGCTGAATCGACCATTCGCGATACCGACTTCGCTGAAGAATCCAGCACCTTTACCAAAACAAACATTCTTGCACAATCAGGGAACTTTGCGCTTGCGCAAGCAAACCAAGTCCAACAAAATGTGCTAAGACTTCTCCAATAATCCTTTGCATTCACCCCCCTAGAGGGGGAGAAGCAAACAAAAGGCGACACCAATGGCAAAGAAAACATCTGCACGGACAACCAAAAAGAATGCGCCAACATCTGCGCTTAACCAACCAACACAAGCGACTTCAGACACACCTGCAACGGAGCAAAGTATTTTTGACAAAAATATCGCTGCTATCCTTATGCTCGACCCTATTACGGCGATTCAGCTTAAGAATGTCAAGCCAAATGAAAAATTTGAACTTTTCGTAACATCAGACCCAGTGAATATGAATATTATTGATAAAGAAAACTTCAAGCCCATTTTCACCACAAATCCTGTCGAAGAAACATTGAAAAAAGTCCAAGAGCTCGATAGTGTGCAATTCTATCCTCATCTCTATTTCTTTGGTGTCGGAAATGGTGTTCTCTATCGCATGCTTTTGAATCAAAATCAAAAGCTCCAACATTTGGTGATTGTCGAACCAGAACCCGAGATTCTATTCAATGTTCTCCATTTCTTCGATTTTTCCGAAGAAATCAAGACGCGTCGAATCGAATTTCATCTTGCCGAAAATGTGAGCAAGATTGTGGCTGAATATATCTTTGGCTACAAAGATTCCACACTTTATTGCAAACTCTATGACTTTCGGCTTTTTAATAGTTTCTATGCAGATTATTCTGAAGAATACCTCCGAATCAACAAGCTATTCACAGAGGTCATCGAGTCGATTGTCATTAGCTTGGGGAACGATAGCAACGATTCTGTGATTGGCTTGCTGCATCAATGCCTCAACATGCCCCAAATGCTCGCTGCGCCAAGCTATCAAAGCTTTGTGAAATGTGCACGAAATACGCGCACCGCAATCATCGTCTCGACTGGTCCAAGCCTCCACAAGCAGCTCCCAACGCTCAAGAAAATCGCGCCATACTGCACGTTATATTGTATCGATGCGTCTTTTCCAATCCTTGCAAAAGCGGGGATTAAGCCTGATGTTGTGCTGACGCTTGAGCGCGTCAAAGAAAGCGCGAAATTCTACACCGACACGCCCAAAGAGGCACAAGAAGGTGTGATTTTTGCCATCACCTCAATCGCACATGAGGACACGCTCAATGCGATTACCGAAGGGCAGAAAATCCTGCCTATGCGCCCATTTCCTTACACTTTCTATTTCGACGTGCCCGAATACGGCTACACAGGGATTGGAATGAGTGCGGCAAATATGGCTTACGAAACCATTCGGCATGTGGGGTATGAAAACATTGTCTTTATCGGGCAAGACCTCGCGTTTGCGCCCGATGGCACCAGCCATGCCAAAGGTGCTGTGTATGGCGAGAGAGAAATTTCGATGGACACCGACAAGAAGAATAAGAAAGAGAACATTGACATCGAAGCCTATGGCGGAAACGGCATGGTCAAAACGACATATGTTTGGCGATTGTTTCTCAAATATCTCGAGATTGAGATTTTTAAAACACCAAAAAACATCAAGATTTTCAATTGCACAGAAGGTGGGGCGCGAATCCACGGGACAGAGGAGATTCCGTTTGAAGAAATCTACAATAATATTGACAAAAGCCAAACCAAACAGCCCATTTTGCTCGAGGAAACCTCGCAAAAAGACTACGAAAAACTCTTGCGCGACGTGAAGCGCAAGGTCGAGAAGGTTTTGCTGCATGGTTACAAGCAAAAAGAGAAAATCGAAAAGGTGTTCTTGGAAATTTGTGCCCTCACAGAAGAGCTTGAAAAGTTGAATGCCGAAAAGCAGCTTGAGAAAGTGAATTTCAAAAAAATCGACCGACTCGTTGAAAAAATCAATGCCGTCAAAGACGGATTCATCAGCAATCCACACACGCGAATCTTTGACAATATCGTTCAGAGTTACATTATGCACCAAGAAATGGAGCTGACCAAGATTACCACGCTTGTTGTGCGCACAGACGAAGAGGCAAAGGCACGGCAGGTGGATTGGATTTATAAGCACAAATATTGGTTCTTTAGTCTCGCAGGCGGAATCCACACTGTGCTCGCCGTGCTCAAAAAAGCTTGCGGACAATGGATGGAGATTCCCGAGAAATACAGAGACGAAGAGGAAGATGCGAAAGTGTCCACAAAAGACCCTCATCAAGTTAAGATTGAAGGGGCGACACTTGATGTCGGAGGAATTCTAAAGATTTAACATGTTCGATTTTATCAACACAATCAACACATTTCTCTATACCTATTGGCTCGTTTTTGCACTGATGCTCTGCGGAATCTACCTCACGATTCGCACGCGCTGTATCCAGCTACGTTTTCTTAGAGATGTATTTGCCATTTTGCAAGAACGAAGCCGCAAGGAACACATCTCACCCTTTGGTGCGCTCATGATTTCCACTGCCTCTCGAGTTGGGATTGGGAACATCATCGGCGTTTCGCTCGCGATTGCGACAGGTGGTGTTGGGGCACTCTTTTGGATGTGGCTCACGGCAATCATTGGCGGCGCAAGCGCATTTGTCGAATCGACTTTGGCGCAAGTCTATAAACGCAAAGACGGCGAACATGGTTACAAGGGCGGTCCGGCATATTATATCGAAACCGCATTGGGCTCAAAGACGTTGAGTATTATTTTTGCGCTTTCGATTATCCTCTGCTTTGCGTATGGATTCAATGGTTTACAAGCCTACACGCTCACTTCATCTTTTGAGGTCTTCGTCGGCAGCGAAAATTTTCATAATGAACATTTCACACTCTACATTGGCATTCTCTTAAGCCTCTTGGTTGCCCCCTTTTTCTTTGGCGGCGGTAAAAGCTCGGCGGCACTTTCTTCGTTTCTTGTGCCCATTATGGCATTGGGCTATCTCATCGTTGCATTGATTGTTGTCGCGCTCAATATCGAAAAGCTCCCAATGATTTTTAGCAATGTCTTGCAAGAAGCCTTTAATTTTACGGCAATCTTTGGCGGGTTTGCGAGCAGCGCTATTGTGATTGGAATCAAACGTGGACTCTTCTCAAACGAAGCGGGCATGGGCTCTGCACCAAACGCGGCGGCAGCAGCTCACACGAGCCACCCGGCAAAACAGGGCATGGTACAAACCCTCTCTGTTTTTATCGACACGCTCATCATCTGTTCGGCAAGCGCTTTTATGGTGCTTTGTTCAGATATTGAGGGAATGCAAACGTTGAAGGGCATGATTCTCATGCAAACGGTTATGCAGAATCATTTCGGGACATTTGGACTCTTTTTTGTGAGTGTTGCGATTGTTCTCTTTGCATTCACATCATTGATTGGCAACTATTTCTATGCCGAGGCAAACTTCAAATTTATCACAGATAATCGGCTTGCGCTACAAATCTTTCGTTTTGTCTCGACTTTTTGGGTGTTTGTTGGCGCACAGCTGCATCTTTCTCTCGCATGGGACTTGGCAGACCTCTTTATGGGGCTTATGGCAAGCGTGAACATCATCGCCATCTTGCTTCTTAGCAATATTGCCATTCGCGTTCTCAAAGACTATGAAAGACAACGCAAAGAAAATATTGACCCAGTCTTTAAGGCTTCTCATGTCGGAATCCACAATACCGAATTTTGGAAGTGAGATTTTGGACGTCTAGTCAGTTTTCAATCGTCATTGCGAGCTTACGCAACGTATTGAGTATTCAAGAATCGTTTGCTCATCGATTCTAGAATCCCCAACCACAGCGCACACGTCTCCATTCGTGCCAAAGGCAATTATGGAGACGCAG